>CAIWHY010000103.1 GCA_903912585.1 uncultured Thermoleophilia bacterium
ACCGAGGAACTGAAGCGATTCTCCGGCAGCTCCAAGATCGCCCGTGTCTCGGATGCGGGGCTGGCGCTGGGTCATTCTCGCCACGACTTTGCGCAGTACTGGGACCGGGCGAGTTCGCCGTCGTACGAGCGAGGCCCTGCGTTCGACTATTGCTACCTGCTGGACGCCAGGTCAGAGGCTGGAGCGCTGCTGCAGCCGCACCGCAAGACCGACCTGCTGGACATGGCCGCGGAATCGCTCTATTGGGAGTTCGCCGGAGGCAGCTTCGCAAGCCAGAAACGCTCCATGCGCGACAATCTCAGGCCTCAGCTCGGGACGTTCAAGACGATCACGTACCCCGGTTCGGACGGCACCTGCCAGTACGAGGTCGTCTTCTCGAATCTGTACTCATCCATGGGCTTCTCAAAGGTCCAGGTGCCGGTGGAACAGATACGCAGTGCGTGTGGGTACCGGCTGGCCATGGATCTCGTCGACCGGTGGACTGCTGCCGGCGCACCGGCCGCCGACCTCAAAGCGGTCGTCCGGAGCGCGATCGGGCCCAAGGACCGTCCGATCAGGGTGGCGGGTCAGGACTACATGCAGGCTCTGGACCGCGACGACAAGTCAGTCACGTTTGCAGCGTCGAACCTCTCTCGGTGGACGACCAAGCTGCGCGGACAGATTGCGGATGGAGGCGGCCGCGGTGACCTCGGCACGACGATCGACGAGGCCATCGAGCGCATGGAGACCGACTCGTTCAAGGATGATCCTTCGGCGCCACCGGAGCAACGCGGCAGCGTGGTCCGCATGCTCGACGCGAACGGGACCAAGCACGAAGAAGATGTCGCGCGACAGCTCAGATCATATGTGGCGCGCCTGCTCGAGGAACGAGGGGTGCCGGCAACCATCGAGTATCTCAAGCAGCTGAAAGAGGTTCTTGAGGACGAGGAGTCCGTCATCGCTCGGCGCGCCGGCGAGGCACGTGAAGCGGCGGAGGATGCCCGCAAGGCATTCGATGGCTATTGCAGGGTGCTCGCCTCCGAGCAGGCTGGCAAACACTGGCGGTCGGTCAAGCAGTGCGCGCTTGCAGCTGTCGAACAAGCGACTGAGTACCTGCGCAGGAAGGCCGAAGCGATGGTCCTCGACAGGGCCGGAGCCATCCACGCCCGAGTCATCGATCGGGTGATGCTCGTCGGGGTGTCCGATGACGGCGAAGAGGCCGTTGAAGGCGGCTGGGTACAGAGGCTCAGCGCGTTCCAAGGCGCTCTCTCCGCCATGAAGGACGGGTTTGCGCAGGGACTCGAGCGCTACGACCGCGAGGAAGACCACCTGATCTTCGCCGTGCTCTACCGCAACGGCATGTACGAGGACTACCTGAAGTCGCAGGACCTCGACCTTGGCACTGAAGTGCTGTCGCTGTACTCGGCACTCGACATTGAAGCCGCGCAACTCCTGGGCATCTTCGAGATGGCCGAGTCGAAGGGCCGGCGCACGACCCAGGACGCCATCGAGACGCACACACGTGCGCGGTTCAAGCACATGAACGTGTCCATCGACGCCATCCAGACACTGTACGAGTGGGGCGAGAAGGGACTGATGAGCACTGAACAGCGCTCCAATCTCGTCGACCGATTCGTCCAAGGGGCCGCACCTTGGCTGCCACCGAGCGGCTACGCGGAGGCTCACCGGTTCGAGAGCAAGAGCGAGTTCGTGCGTGGCGAGCGGCAGGGACAGCAGTCGGACGCATACCGGTGGTTCGACGAGACAGTCGACCCGTTGCTTCAGGACGCCCCGTTCGCCGGCATGAACTCCAGGACCCGCACGGATGCCCAGCAGCAGACGGTCTTGCTGTGTTCCGAGCGGGCGGCATTCCCGCTGGCATGGATCGACGGCATCGAGACCTATCGCCGCTGCTACACGGACCTGTTCCTCACCGGCAGGTCGCACCAGGACTACTTCCCACACATCGACCAGAGCCGGATCGGTGAGTATGCGGACATCTGTGCTTTGAGCACATCCGAGGTCGCTGAACTGAGAAGGGCGCACAAGGCGCTGCTCCTGGGCATGATCCTCGGCGCGATGAGGGTGCGCGGCGAGGTCGTGATGTTCCTCCATCACACGGACTTCGGCGAGTCCGAGATCGCCCTAGGCAAGGGGCGGTCCGGAGCGCTTGTTGCACTGACGCACAACCCCAACCAGCTGACTCAAGTAGAGGCGGACGTCAACGAAAGGCTTCTGGGCTTGAGCATGGAGTCAAGACAGCGGTTCATCGGAGCGCTCCGTCGCCTTCTCGATACGTCTCTCATGAAGAACGAGGCCGTGGACCCGCTCGGCAAGATCTACGAGATGTGGAACCTCGATCGGACGATCGTCGAGGAGGCCTCTGTGACTCAGATGGGGCAGCTCATCGAAGCCATGGGCGACGATGAGGCGGCGCGGAGTCGCATCGACGCAATCACCAGTGAGCTCGCTGCGGGCAGTGGGGATGGGCCATGGTACTCGCTCGTCGACTTCGACGGCGTCAAGCTCTACCAGTTGAAGGCGTGACTTCGCGGAGATGAAGGTGCCTCAGGACGCAATGACATCCCGGCGCCTCTGCGCCCACTGCGATGCCTGGATCCTGCGGGGAACAGACACCTTCTGCTCCTGGTGTGGCAGCAAGCTCGTCAGTCTCGCGGCGGAGATCCCTCCCGAGTGTGGACAGGTCTTCCAAGACCGCCTGCCGGAGGATCCGATCCGAATCCTCGTGCGCAACGACGGGCAGGTTCCTCTTGACGAAGTCCGTCTGACCACTGACGTGGACTGGCTGGATGTTGAGACGGCCATTCTCGGGGAGCTGGAGCCATCCGCTGAGCGAGTGGTAGAGGCCACATTCGACTCCGCATACTTTCCTGATGAGCGGGAGCAGGGGTGCATAACCGTCCAGTGTGGCGATCTGGAAGTGGCGCTGGTCATCGAACTCAACCCACCGCTGCGTCTGGCAGCGGAGCTCCAGGGCGGACCAGTGAGGCTAACGGGCGGCGAGACCGTACTGATGGTCGAGGTGCGCGCAGTCGAGGGAGAGACCGATCTGGTCAAGGTGGTCGAGAGTGAAGCCGGCTGGGCACAGTACGCCACGAAGGAGCGCTGGCCGTACGCTATCTCAAGTGAGCGCGAGAATGCGGCTCGCGTCAACGTGCGCGTCGATGAGGCCTTGCTGGCGGCGCACCTCGTAATGGCTGACCCCAGCACTCGGCGCGTCCCACTGCCGATGTCGGTGCAGACTGCCGCGGGAGTCTCTGTCGAACTGGCCGACTTGGCCTTGGACGTGGTCGTGCCTCCACGAGTGCAGTTCTATGGTGTCAATCTCACCCCACGTCCCGATGAATTCCTGGTCGAGGTGGATGATCTTCTGTGCGGCGGTCAGAGCAGCGCAAGAGTACAGCTCGAGAACACTGGCGACGAAGTGCTGAGAATCGAATCAGCCGATGTAGATGACGACGCCGCAGGTTGGCTTCAGCTGGTCGGCCCTGCCGGCCTGCCGCTCGAGGTGCCGCCTGGGGGTGCGTCGGCGAGCCCGGTCGAACTCGCTCTCAGTCTCGACGGCTCAGGCGCGACGGCTGATTGTGAACTCCATGGCGGAATCACGTTGCACACCAACGCGCATCCCCACGGATCAATCAGGCTCCTGGTCAGCGCTCTGCCAGAGGCCCTGGGGAGCTATTCGGGAACTGTCGCGGTGGACTTCGGCACGACGAACTCCTGCGTCATGTATCAAGGTGCGGGCGACGCTGCTCCTGTGCCGGTCGTGCTTCATGATGGGGCGTCGGTCACCCACGCCGGGGTAGACAAGCTCGGTGCTCCAGACGAGCGCGCCTCCGGTGTGGCAACGACCAGCGAACCGTCCGTGATCTTGTACCGCGGCTTTCCCGGGGATGGCATTCGCGAGTACCTAGTCGGGGAAGAGGCTGACGTGCGTGCGGCTGCGAGGGAATCCGCTCCGAGCGTTGTCCGGTCGGCGAAGCGATGGCTCGGCCATTCGCGGGAGTTCTCGGTGTTCGGGCTCGAGGATCATCGGCGGCAGCGGCTTCGCGCCGACGCCATCTCATCGGACATCATCACCTTCCTCGTGAGGTCCGCCGAGCGCCAACTGCGCGCCCGCATTAGGGAGTGCGTGATCACCTATCCGGTCAGGTTCAGTTGGGCTCAGGTCGAGGAACTCAGGGCCGCATTTGGGGCTGCGGGGGTGACCGTCGCAGGTGCTCTGCCCGAGCCCGTCGCTGCCGGTCTGGACTTCATCAGGGAGTGGACGCAGGAGAAGTACTCGCTCCTCGTCTGCGATCTCGGCGGTGGTACGAGTGACCTCAGCCTGTTTGGTGTTGAGCGCATCGACAGCGATGGGAGCACCTTGATCTCACCGGTCTTGCTGGGAGCGGACACCGAGAACTGGTTCGGTGGCGACGATGTGACGGAGGCGGCGATCAAGGAGATTCGGGCGGCGATCGAGGGTGCCGTAGGCAGGCCCTTCCCGCTATGCTCTCCAATCGATCGCGCCCTTGTGCGGAACCCACGTGAGATGGAGTACGGCACCCTGAACTGGGGAGCTCTCCGTTCGGTGGCCGAGCGTGCGAAGATCAGACTGTCCAGTGGCGACTCGCAGCCGGTCGGTGGCACCGTCGAGCTATCGGACGGCGCAGGTGAGGTCAGAGCCTACGAATGGACACTGACCTTGTCTGCGATCGAGGACCGGGTTCGTCACAAGTTCGAGCGTTTGGCCGAAATGGCTCGGGCCATGGTGACCAGTGCGAGGGAGCGGCAACTCATCGACTCCCTTGACGTAATTCTCATGGCGGGCAACGCGAGCCAGCTCCCGCTTGCGCGAGAGGTCATACGAGAGGCGTTCCCGCAGACGGGCTTCGCCGATGAGCTCTCGAAGGGGCTGAGCATGCGCACCAACACCACAGCAGGCCTGAAGGAGTGCGTTGCCAGCGGTGCGTGCTGGATTCGAGGCGTCGACCGATTCGGCGGCTCAATCGGTGTCGATCAGTCAGGGCTGCGAGTGTCGACGGCGACGATAGGCGTGACCGAGTTCGACCCCGTTCAGCGGATGAAGGTGGTCATCACGGTAGGCGACCGCTTGGACGCATGGTTTCCGGCCAAGAAATGCTTGGCGCACCAGACCGTACAGGTCGTCGAGGATGCCGGCGGCGGGGACATGCGGCAGATCGTCACGTTCCAACCCGACGAATACTGCGGTTTCGAGGGGCCGGTTGACGTGCACTTGCTCGTCGATGAGCGTAGCCAGGTGATGATCAGGCTGGATGGTGCGGGTGGGAAGCGAATCGAGGCGAGTGCCCGCGACATTGCCGCCGGCAGGCTCCCTGAAGCGCCCAGCGGAGATGTTGACAACGACGGAGGAGAAAACGATGAGTAGTGCCGGGCTCGTCTTGGCCGCGTTCGCGCTCCTGGTTGCGATAGTTAGCCTGATTTTGGTTCTCAGAGTCAGGGCGGTCTCTCAGCAGCGCGGAAGGGTTCATCGGCAGCCCGCCACGCCCATCCTGGGGCCTTCCCGCGAAGAGGTCTCGCAGATGATCCAGATTCCGACTGGCGACCTGATCAGGGCTGCGAAGAATCATGAAGCCAGGTTGTCGAAGCTCGAGCGGGACGTGCAGTCTCTCAATGACGTGCTGGAAGAGATGCGGTCCAAGAGTGCTTCCGTCGCCACGCAGCCCGTAGTCCAGCCTGCGGCTGCGCGATCACGCGGCTTTCTTCCGCAACTCGCCCCTGCGGATGTGGCTACCCTGAGAACTGCGGTCGACGAAGAGTACCGGCGCGCGGACAAGCTCGCTTCCACACTGGAGGCGTCGGAGGCGGTCGTGGGCGGAGCGGCTGCAGCCCGGCGGGAGCTGGAGAACGTAGTCGAAGACGGACAGAACCACCTGCGCACTCTCGACTCCACCATGGCCTTCTTGCGCGAGGCCGATGCGAACCCCGACGCTGCGGCGCTCCGTGAGAGCGACGTCATCGCGCGCTACGAAGCTCTCGGTGGCGATCCGGCTGGAAGCATGAAGACTCGGGTTGACGCGGTGGTGAGGGACTTCGTCATCGGCGTCCTGAACGCGTTGTGGAGCCGGGCTCAGGACGACCGTGATCTCGGCCAACTCCTCGGGCAGCTACGAGACGCTGCCAGCGTCGAACTGATCGAGCCGCGACCGGGAGAGCAGTTCGATGGGCATCGTCAGGACCTGTTCGGCTACGTCCCCGGGGGTAACGCGGAGAAGATCAGTCGGACGATGAAGCCCGGTGTCCTCTTCCGCGGAGAGGTCGTCAGCAAGCCCAGCGTGAAGGTCTTCCAGGGGGTCTAGCTCAGCGGAGCGGGGTCTGGCTGAGGATGACGGACTTGGTGCTTCCGTCCGGGAAGCGCAGCCAGACGCGATCCTCGCCGACGATTCGAACCAGTGTGCATCGGCCCACGAGGACGTGGTCGACCTCGTCCCCCTCCCTGAGCTTCCGTCCCTTGCTGTCGACCACGAACTGACCCCCGGGCGCTGCAGCTGCGCGCTGTTGCTCGACGCGGCGTTGGTTGGCCGAGCGCGAGTCTGGCTCTTTCGTCGCGTCCTTTCGAACTCGGCTCTTGGACTCCCCGCCCGTCTTGCGCCGCTGCTCGCGGATGTTGAGCCTGATGGTCTTCCCCTGCATGACGGTTCGGCCTTTGCCCTGGCCGTGCACGACGTAGTCCTTCATCCTCTCTCGGGCGGCATCCACTGATCCGCACTCGTACCAGAGCATGGGAGGCACCACGTATTCCCATGCGTCGAGGAGCAAGCCAATCCGTGTGTCATAGTTGAGGGGCCGCTCATCGGGATTGGTCTCAGGACTGCGGTCTGGAGCTAGTAGCTCGCCGGACAACGCATCCCAGTTCCGCTCGTTCAGCGGCGAGGGGAACAGCACGCTGTCGCCGAGCAACACGGCCGGCTGATCCTGACGTCTAAGGATGTAGAGGCGTTCCATGGCCTTCAGTGCCTGCTCTGGACTGATGCCTGCGACCATCCCGCTCTCAATCATGGTTATCTCGCCGCCGACACAACGCTGCCAATCGGCTTCCACCGCGCTCATGGACGCGACCTCGTCCTCGAGCTCCACGATACTTGCGAGGAGAGAGTCGGCTCTTTCGAGGAGGCTGTGGACATCTTCTTGCGTCCGCGGCGGCTGCGCACCGCTGACCTTCTGGCCCAGCGCCGTCACTCGCCCAGTGAGAGTCGCGACGCGTCCCCCGAGCCCCAGCTCAGCGATGTCGAATAACCCACGTGTCTGCGGAGCGGTCTGGGTCAGGCGCAGTCGCTCAAGCTTCGGGATCAGAACTTCTTCGAAGGTCTCGCTGAGACCAGCAAGACGGCGGGCGTTCGCCACCGCGATGGTCGCGGCGCGTTCCAGCTCGTCGACGCGCGTCATGAATCCACGCATGAGATCGCCGTCGGCGACCGTGAGAGACTCTACGTCACGGTCTGCGAACGCACCGAGGTCCTCATTCATCTGCCGCCATGCGGTCTCCAGACCGCCGTTTCCGGGCCCTGACATCTGGCTCTCCAGCGCTCGGAGACGTGCGCGGGCACGAGGGACCATCTCGTCCGCGAGGACTTGCCGTAGCTGATGCAGGTAGTCACTCTGCACAGGCGGGTCGATGGGCAAGAAGGTGCGGAGTGCTCCTCTCGCTTTGGCTGACCTCTGCGCGCGCTCACTGTGCAGCCATCCCTGAGCGACGGCATGCACGCCTGTCACGTACGCACGCTCGAGAGTGAGATCTGGCCACTCGTCGAGTTCCGCAAGCAGCGTAGTGCACTGGTTCAAGCGCAGCGTCACGTCCCAGTCGCCCGCGGCTGGTTCCGGCTGACCGTCGCTGAGGAGATCCATTGCTTGCAGCGTCAGGCTGGACAGCCGAAGGTAGTCAGCGGACTCGAACTCCGTGAACGGATCGTAATGCTCCAGGGACACGGGCTTGGGCGAGCGTGGCGGACGCCTTGTCGCGCGACTACCCGACTCCCCAGCGTAGGGTGCAGTAGCGGATACCAGCGCCTCGATCGCTGGAGTGTAGATTGTGCGCACCCGCCCGAGACTGCTCCGGGCGGCCTCCAGGACTTCCCCAATGTCCGTGGCGCAGACCTTCTCAGCAGCTGCGAGCGTTGCAGTGATGACCTTCTTCGAGTATCCGTTGCGTTTCGCTCGCTTCCTCAGCCTCTCAGCGCTCGCCTCCAGTTCGCCGATTCTCTCGAACGCCGGCTCGATGCGCGGGAGGCCGGACGTCTCCACCTGCTCGCGGATGGCTTTGACCGCACCGTCGAGCTCGTCCAGCAGCCCGGAGGCGCGCTCGGTGAGCGCAATGGAGTCCTCGATGTCGCCGCGGATGTCGTCCGCGCGTTCGACGAACCGCTCCAGCCGGGCTCTGAGGACGCCTAGGTCAAGCTCCCCGGCTGACAGCGCTCGGCGCATCTCGTGCAAGGTGGCAGCGCACTCGAGGACGGCATGCAGCAGTCTGTCGGAAGAGTCGTCTCCGCACCCAAGGGCGAACTCGCGTAGTTCGGCGAGGCGTTCCTGCTGCCTGACCAGGAACGCAGAGTGGGTCGCCAGGCGCGAAATCTCATCGGGTTTGAGGCCGGCGGCGCTGGCGGCCTCCTCCGGCGTGACCCCTTCTTGAATGAGCGCGCAGGCGCGTGAGATGCGCGTGCGTCTGCGACGCCCTTCTCCAAAGAATGGTAGCCCCAAGAGTCTCGAGTCTGCGGACAACGACTCCCCTGTCGTTGTGAGATTGGCCCGCTGAAGAGTATAGCCTCCGGGAAGAACGGACGGGCGGCGATCACCAGCATTGAGTACACGGCGCGCGCGGCGATCGTTGCCGCGGTGCCGCGGGCCAGGGAGACCAAGACCGAGGCCTCGATCCCGCCGCTGATCCGGGAAGACCAGACGGCGCGACGCTGGTCGCCCGGGTCGTCGACGCAGGTGAAGCGGGAGTCGTCGTAGATTAGGCCGAAGCCGTACGGCTCGTTTGAGTAGGCGACCAATGCCATCGGAACAGTGTGCTCGCCGGAGAGAATGGAGCGGGCCGCAGGTGCTTGGTCGGCCCCCACCGAACAGGGACGCACGATGCAGCTGATCCCACCGACCATCTCGCCCGACACGCCGAGCGACGGCGAGAAGCTCCTCTTCGAGTTGCTCGGCGCGGAGGCACCTGAGGCTGGGGCTGACGCCGGGGCCGACGGCTGGACCGC
>CAIWHY010000104.1 GCA_903912585.1 uncultured Thermoleophilia bacterium
CCAGCATCCGAGGCTGGGGCCGCACAGACCACAGGAGGTGATCGCGATCAACAAGTACGAGCTCATGCTCATCGTGAACCCAAACGCTGATGAAGAGCGCCAGAAGGAGATCGTGGAACGTCTTCGCGCTACCGTCGAGAAGGGCGAGGGCAACATCGCCGCCATCGACGAGTGGGGCAAGAAGAAGATGACCTACGAGATCAAGAAGGAAGAAGAAGGCGTCTACACCGTCATCACGTTCACGGCCACTCCCCAGACCCTCGCAGAAGCCGAACGCGTCCTGGGCATCACCGACGAGGTGCTCCGCTACCAGACGATCCGGCAGAAGTCCTAGCGGTCTTCTACCGGGAAGGGAGTCCACCTTGGCAGGTTCAGTCAACGTCGTCGTGCTGGTCGGCAATCTCACCCGCGACCCAGAGCTCCGCGCCACCGGCGGCGGCACCAGCGTGTGCAGTCTCCGCGTGGCGGTCAATGATCGCGTCAAGGACCCGACCTCCGGAGAGTGGGGCGACAAGCCCAACTACTTCGACGTCGACGTCTTCGGCGCACAGGGCGAGCGCTGCGCGCAGTATCTCGCCAAGGGCCGCCAGGTCGCCGTCGAAGGCAGGCTGCGCTGGCGCGAGTGGGAGTCGCAGGACGGCCAGAAGCGTCAGGCCGTCTCGGTCGTGGCCAACAACGTCCAGTTCATCGGCCCCCGCGACAGCGGCAGTCAGGGCGGCGGCTTCAACGGCCCGACCGCCCCGCGGGGCGGTCAAGGTGCCGGCGCCGGTTTCACCGGCCCCGGCCCGGAGCCGTCCAAGGACGACTTCAGGGAGTCCGACGACGACATCCCGTTCTGAGCAGTAACTGACGGCGCCGCCGGGCGCCACGAGGAGAGAACACGCATGCCGAGCACCAAACCAATGCCGCGGCGCGAGAAGAAGACGAAGGCCGGTGCACTCGGCCTGTCTCGCCGCCGCTTTTGCTACTTCTGCAAGGAGAAGATCGAAGAGGTCGATTTCAAGAACGTGACGACCCTTCGCCGCATGATGTCCGACAAGGGCAAGATCCGTTCGCGCCGCATCACCGGCACCTGCCGGCGCCACCAGAACCAGGTCGCCGTGGCCGTCAAGCGTGCGCGTGAGGTAGCCCTCCTTCCCCACGTCAGCCACTGAGGAGGGCATCATGGAAGTCATTCTTCTCCAGGACATAGAGAACCTCGGCGACAAAGGCTCTCTCGCCAACGTCGCCAGGGGCTACGCGCGCAACTACCTGATCCCGCGCAAGCTGGCCGAGCCGGCGACGCCCGGCAAGATCACCGAGTTCCGCCGGCGCGAAGAAGAGCGCAAGTCGCGCGAGGCGCGCATGGCCGTGCAGGCCGAGGAGTACACCGAGACGCTCAACAAGACCGTGCTCACGATCAGCGCCAAGGCCGGGGAAGGCGACCGCCTGTTCGGGTCGGTCACCGCGGCCGACATCGCCGACGCCATCAAGGACGCGCGCGGCTTCGCGATCGACAAGCGCAAGGTGCTGCTCGAGGAGCCCATCAAGGAGCTCGGCACCTTCCAGGTGGATGTCGAGCTCGCCGACGGCTTCGTGGCCTCGGTCAAGACCATCGTCGTGCCCGAGTAGGTTCTCGCCACAGACGTGCATCCCGCGGCGGGCGGGGCGGCTGCGCC
>CAIWHY010000105.1 GCA_903912585.1 uncultured Thermoleophilia bacterium
CCCCAGCTCAAGCAGGAGCCCGCGCAGACGCGCGAGATCGGCCTGCGCCCGCTCGCGCGCCGCCGAGGCGGGCTCGCGCGCGGGCGCGGTGGCCGCGGCGGCACGCGCCTCCTCCGCGTCCGCGTAGTGCGCGATGAGCCGCGCGAGACGGCCGGCGAGCGCCTGCGGCACGCCGGCCTCCACCAGGTCCGCGGCCTCCAGCTCCCCGGCAGCCAGCTCCGGGCAGCCGGGATCGAGACAGATCCAGCCGCAGCCGTCCTCGTCCAGCGTGCTCACGTTGGGGACCATCGGCGCGCCGCAAGAGTCACAGGTGACGGCAAGGAGCTCGCCCATGAAGACCTCCGGGATCGCGGGCTCGAGTCGCTGGAGCCAGTGTGCCACGATCAAAGTAGGATCGTCGATCCGCGATCCACTGTGTTTCGTCGCCGCGGCGCTCTCCGCGTCCCTCGCGGCGCCAGTGATGTGAGTAACGAGCCAAGGGCTCGCCTTGTCGGAACCCTGCGGACCTACAGGTTGATCTGGTACTGCGTCCGCTTGGTGCGGATCAGGCCCTGCAGTTCGGCATCCGTCACAAGCGCGTATCCGGTGCTGTCCGGATGGAGACACACGAAGCAGAACACATACTGCGCGCCCAGGAGTCGAGCCAGCTTGAACTCATTCTCGGTGGCTCCGAAGAAGAACCCCTTCGGGCACTCGGGTAGAAGCTTCCTGGTCGTCTTGAGTTCGACAAGCGTGATGAGACGGGCGTCTTCGACGCGAATCTCGGATTCCGAGTTGATGTGGCCGGGAACCCGCACGAGATCGAAAGCCCGGGAAAATTGCGCGGGGATTGCCAGCATTTCGAGGATGCGCTTCCGAGATTCGAGTGAGGGATTGAGGAAACTGCGATCCGATGACATGACGTAGTCGATCGCAGCCTTTTCAGTCAGGTTGTTGCGCAGCGTGATCGTGTACGACTTGTCTGATGCCACAATGCCCCGCGGACGTACGGTGCTGGAGTCCGTAGATCGTCCATCAGATAGTGGCGCCGATCAAGATCCGGGATGATGCCGAGGCCACATGGGCTCGGCCCGCGACGAACGGCATCTCGGCGTCGCGCCTCCTGGACCCCGCTCGGCCACGGTGCTACCCCGCCCAGGGATTCCGCCGCGATTCGCGGGACCCTGCGAACCGTGCGCCTCGAGTGGCGTCAGCCGAGATCCTGGGCTTCGGTGTGGAGGTAGATGCGACTGACGGATTCGCCACGCATACGCCAAAGGAAGCCGTGGTCCGTGATCTTCCCGGCTGTCTTCTCGGACATGGTGAAGTCCAGGAAGACTTCCCCATCTGAGATTAGACGGAGAAAGCGGATGACAGAGGCCCATTTGCAGTATGTGGCCGCGTCCAACCTGCAAAACTCGTCCCCATTGAGCTTCAGGAGCGACACCGAGACGTAGGCCGTCTGGCTAAGCTTCCGAAGGAGCGCTTCCTCGAGTCGCTCTGCCTCGTACTCGAGGACCGGATTCCCCTTGCGCAGCACACGCACAGCGCCTTCGCCGGCTTCCAGTGAGAACCCGAAACGGTCCGGCTTGCTGCTGAAAGACGTGTAGAGCGCACGTCGGTCTCGCTTCGGATCATAGTGACTGTGGAGCTTGAAGAAGCCGGCCTTCTTCTCCCCGACGAGATAGTGAGAAGGCGTTCGAGAGAACAGGGTCTGCAGACCGCTGGATCCTTTGGTCTTGAGCTCGATCCCCATGAAGTCGGGCGTCTTGCTGCTGTTCGCAGGAATGCCCAGCGCGTCTTCGAGCGCCAGACCGAAGCGACCCGAACCCGTGCCCAAGACTCGTATGGGACCTTTGGCTCTCAACTCGCGCAGCTTGGAGAAGAGAATCTGATGGGGCTCCAACGCAGGAAGTGGAGAACGGTCAAGATGGTCGAGCACGAACAGCTTGAGCAGCATTTGGTAGTTGTGCCTGGGCTTGAGGCCCTTGCAGTACGGCAAACGCTGCTCGTAGAGGATGGCGCTGATGTTCTGGAACTTGACCTCGAAGGCGCCGGGCCCGCGCTGCGGGAATCGCTCTGCCAGGCTCCGGTAGATCGCGGCCTTGTTTGGATCGTCTCCATGAAGCTGGGCGTCGAGAAGGCTGAAGTACGCTGCAACCGCCCCCCGAACCTCTTCTTCAGTCCATCCCATCCGCTCCGCCGCCTCTCCAGTCGAGTCCATCTCGCCCACACTATCTGCTCGATCAGCAGTCTATTCCTGGTCCAGGACACGCTCTCCGCCAATCGGGTCCAGTTGACCGGCGCTCTCATAGCCGTATAATTGCATCATGGTGCAAGCAAGCAAGAGTCCTGGCCCGGCCGCTGAAAGCTCATCGCGCTGCTGCGCGGGCCTGGAGGACCTCCTCTCGCCGCGGCTCTTCAAGGCGCTCTCGGACCCGCGGAGGCTGCAGCTGTTCGTGCGCCTGGCCGGCGAAGGCTGCGCCTGCACCGTCGGCCAGCTCGCGGACGGCAGCGGCGTCGACCTCTCGGTCGTCTCTCGCCACCTCGCCGTGCTGCGCGAGGCCGGCGTCATCAGCTGTGAGAAACGGGGCAAGGAAGTGTGGTGCACGGTGCAGACCGGCGAGGTCGCAGGGATCCTGCGGGACCTCGCCGACGCGCTCGACGCCTGCTGCCCGCCCGGCGCCGCCGGCGAGCCGGCGGCCCATTGAAAGGAAGCACGAGATGACCGAACGACCGGGAAGCCCCGACCTGAGCGCGGCGCTGGCCAAGCTGGACGCGGCGACGCTCGCCGACATCGCGGGCGCGCTGTGGGTGGAGACGCTCGACCCGGCGGCGATCCCGCCGGAGGCGACCGCGGCACTGGCGGGGCCCAAGGACGACCCCCGGGCGCGCGGCGAGCGCATGCGCCTCTTCATCGAGCACCTGCTCCTGCACCCGGTCTCCCACAGCCCGCACTACGACGGCGTCTACCGCCGTCTCCTGGAGGAGATCGGCGACCTCTCACCACATGAGGCCTACGCCATCCGCATGAACTTCCTCGGCCCGGCGGCCGGCATCGGCTACGACCTGGTCCCCGTGCCCGCCGCGCTCGAGTTCCCCCGTGACCACCTGCCCAAGCCCCACTCGCAGGTGGGCTGGCACTTCTTCGTGGGCAGTTGCTGGAGCGCGGACGGGCGCGAGTTCGGCGTCGAGCTCATGTTCTTCCAGACCGCGATGTACCCACCGGACGTGGCGGCCGGGTTCGGGCTCAGCGACGACGAGAACCAGACGGTCGAGCTGCAGTTCGCGATCAGCGAGGCAGGCGGGCGCCACTGGCAGGCCGCGCCGGTCGTGCTCTCGGGGACGAGCGCTCTCGCCGGGTGGGACGCCGACCCGTTCGTCTACCGGCTGGGCCGCAACACCATCCGCTGCCACGAGAGCGGCCGGCTCCTGCCGCTCACCATCACGGCGCGAGGGACCGACCGGGGCGACGACGAGCTCCACGTCCTCGCCGCGGACATCACGTTCTCGTCCGGCAAGCAGGTCCTCCTCCAGGGCGCCGCAGGCTGCATGCCGGGAGTCGATGGGATGGGGACGCTGTACTACTCGGTCCCGGCGCTGCAGCTCGACCCGGCCGGGAGCTGGATCGAGCTCGACGGCGAGCGCATCGAGCTCGCGCGGGGCGTCTTCTGGTTCGACCACCAGTGGGGCGCGCTCGCCGGCGTCCCGCGTTCGGCCGTGCTGCGCGCGGCCAACAACTCGTCCGCGCCCGCGCCGGGCGGCTGGGACTGGTTCATGGCCCAGTTCGACGGCGACATGCAGCTCACCGTTTTCAACCCGCACGCGAACGCCCGGAGCGCGTTCTACCGGCAGACCGGGCCGACCCCGCCGGCGACGATGTCGGTCGTCGTGGCCGGGACGTTCATGGACCCCGCCGGCGAGACACGCATCGTGCGCGGGACGCTGGACGTCACGGAGTGGGTGCGCGCCGACCACTCCCCGGACCCCGCGCGCTACGCCCCCACCGGCACCTGGTACCCGGCGCGCTGGGAGTTCCGCTTCGACGACGGCGTACCGGCCGCCATCGCCGTCTTCTCGATGACGCCCATCGTGAGCGAAGCGCAGTCCGGGTTCTTCGCCAACGGCGCCCAGTATTGCGAGGGCGCTGTCGTCCTGCGCGACGCACAGGGCCGCGACGTAGGGCGCGGCTTCGCCGAGGCCGTCGCCTACGCGGACACGCGGCACACAGTCCACCTCCTGGCGGGGCTGGACGCCTCGGACGAGGCCATCGCGGCGTTGGGGAATCCGCAGCCCACGGCCGCCGAGAAGATCGCCAATGCGCTCTACGTGGCGACGCACAAGAAGGACCTCGAGGCGGTCGTCGCCGCATCGGCGGGGCTCGAGTTCTTCGTGGAGTCCTGACGTGATGCACGGACCGACCCCAGCTCCCCCCAGCGACGAGAGGAACGCCCGATGAAGACCACCCCCGAAGAACTGCGCGACGAAGTCGCCAGAGCGTACGGCGAGCGCGTCGCGGCGCCGACGCCGGCGTCCGGCGGCTGCTGCGGCGGCGGCGGCGGGAGCGGCCTTGGCGGCTCCGCCGTGGACGCCCGCAAAGGCGCCGTGGTCGAGTTCGCCGGCTACACCGCCGACGAGCTTGCCGCCCTCCCCGATGACGCCGTCGTCAACTCCTTTGGCTGCGGCAACCCGCTGGCGCTCGCCGGCCTGCGCCCCGGCGACGTCGTGCTCGACCTCGGGTCCGGCGCCGGCATCGACCTGCTGCTGGCGGCGCGCCTCGTCGGCCCGCAGGGCCGCGTCATAGGTGTGGACATGACCGACGGGATGGTCGCCCGCGCGCGCGCCAACGCCGCCGCGGCGGGCTTCGCCAACATCGACGTGCGCCAGGGCATCATCGAGGAACTGCCGGTGGAGGACTGCTCGGTGGACTGGGTCATCTCCAACTGCGTCATCAACCTCTCGCCCGAGAAGGACCGCGTCTTCGCCGAGATCGCGCGCGTGCTGCGCCCCAGCGGCCAGATGCTGGTCAGCGACATCGTCGCCGAGAGCCTGCCGGAGGAGATCCGCTCCCTGCCGGCCGCCTACTCGAGTTGCATCGCCGGCGCCGTCAGCGAGGCCGACTACGTCGCCGGCCTGCGCGCCGCCGGCCTCACCGACGTGGAGGTCCGCGACCGGCTGGTCTACGACGCCGGGCAGCTCGCGAGCTTCGTCACCTCCGAGACCGAGGGCGTCTGCAGCTGCGGCTGCGGCGACCAGCTGAGCGAGGAGTTCGGGGCGGAGTTCGTGGCCAAGGTGGCCGGGTACGCCCGCTCCCTCGAGGGCCAGGTGTGGAGCGCGAAGGTGTACGGGCGGAAGCCTGACTGAGGGAGCGCCCGCCCGAACCGGGCGCCGACCGGGCCTCCGCGCGCGCCGCCTCAGGCGTGCCGCACCCGCCGCGCGCGCAGATCGAAGCTGTCGCCGTCGGCCAGCACGTGCAGCGCAAGGCCGCTCACCGAGAGAGCGCGCGCGGCCCGCGACGGCGGGGGCGGGGTCGGCGCCGCGGCCGTCCACGAAGCACACAACGCCTTCGCCGATCACGGTGGCGACGCCGTCCGGCGAGACCTCCAGGGCGCAGCCCTCCTCGATGCCCACTCCGATGGTGTCCGGGTAGGCGGCGACCATCGTCACCAGCCGCCCCAGGCGCCCGCGCGCCACCAGGTGCGTGTCCACGGTGACGCCCTCGACCATGCCCAGACCCGGCGCGAAGCGGATGGCACCGTGCTCGTAGAAGGCGGTGGGCTCGCCGCGCACGATCACCGGGTCGCCGAGCGCCATGGAGCCGGCGCTGGAGCCGCCGATCACGAGGCCGGCGCGGCCGCACCGGCGCAGCTCGGCGGCGAACTCCGTGCCCGAGAGGATGTCGAGCAGGCGCAGCTGATCGCCGCCGGTGAACATCACGCCCGTTGCCTCGCGCAGCACGTGCGCCGTCATGGGCAGGTCGGCCTCGGCGTGCGTGCGGATGTCGAGCACCTCGACGCGGCTAGTGCCCTCGAGCTCAAACGCCGCGAGGTAGTGGGCGATCGTCTCCGTCCGCTCTTCGCTCGCGGTCGGCACGATCACGATGTGCGCGCCGCCGGGGCCGCCCGCCAGCTCGACGAAGCGGCGCACGATGCGCCGGTCCATGCCCTCCTGGCCGGAGCCCCCGAGCAGCATCCGCCATCCCGCGCGTGGCCCGGTCACGCGCCGCCCTCCGGGGTGCCGGCCTCAGACGCGGCGCCGGCGCCGGCGAGGGCCCCGTCGCCGAGGGTGCCGGCCTGCTCGGCGAACGTGCGCAGCCACTGGATGGCCTCGTGCACGCGGCCGGTCATGCAGCACACGAGGTCGCCCGGCTGCGCCAGCTCGGAGGCGCGCTGGATGGCGTCCTGCTCCACCGGCACGCGCTCAATGGCCGCCG
Organism: uncultured Thermoleophilia bacterium; assembly: GCA_903912585.1. GTDB lineage: Bacteria > Actinomycetota > Thermoleophilia > UBA2241 > UBA2241 > CAIXSE01. The sequence continues at coordinate 6,413 of CAIWHY010000105.1, forward strand.
CGTCGAGCCCGGCGGCCGTGAGGTAGCGCACCTGCAGGTCCATGAGCGCGCCCGGGGCGCGCCCGCGCAGGTCCTCGGCCTCGTACACCACGGCGGCGTCGAAGACGGGGGCGAGCACGCCGCAGACCTCCTCGTAGTCCTCGTCGCGGCGGTCGCCGACCACGTCGAAGACGATGATGCGGCGGCGCTCGCCCAGCCGCCGGACCAGCGTCATCAGATTCCTGTAGGCGTGGGCGTTGTGGGCGTAGTCGAGCAGGTAGTCCACGCCGCCGATGTTCATCAGGTTGAGGCGCCCCGGCGTCTGCAGCGGTGACGGCAGGAAGGAGACGAGCGCGCGGCGGATCTCGTCCACGCCGATCCCGCGCGCGTAGGCGGCGGCGGTGGCCGCCAGAGCGTTCTGGACGTTGAACTCGGCGCGGCCCCCGAGCGTGAGCGGGATGTCCTCGATGCGCGCCACCGGGATGAGGTGTTCGTTCTCGAGCACGGCGATGTAGCCTTGCTCACAGATCAGCGCCGTGTGGCCGCGATCGACGTGGTCGAGCACCACCGGGTTGGAGGAGCGCAGCGAGAAGAAGACGATGTGCTCGCGGCAGTACTCGGTCATCTCGACGCACATGGGGTCGTCGGCGTTGAGGACGGTCGTGCCGCCCTCTCTCACCGCCTCGGCGACGACGGCCTTGACCTTGGCGAGCTCGCCGATGTCGCGGATGTTCTGCATGCCGAGGTGGTCCGGCTGCACGTTGAGCACCACGCCCACGTCGGCCGTGTTGTAGCCGAGGCCCGAGCGCAGGATGCCGCCTCGGGCCGTCTCCAGCACGGCGCAGTCCACGAGCGGGTCGCGCAGCACCACCTGGGCCGAGTACGGGCCGCTCATGTCGCCCTCGGCGATGAGGTTGCCGCGCACGTAGATGCCGTCGGTGGTGGTCATCCCGACGCTGTAGCCAGCGTGCTCCATGATGTGGGCGATGAGGCGCACGGTGGTGGTCTTGCCGTTGGTGCCGGTGACGGCGACGATGGCGATGTCGTGCGGCGCGCCGGGCGGGAACAGCATCTCCACGATCGGCCGCGCCACGTTGCGCGGTGTGCCGTGCGCCGGGGCCAGATGCATGCGCAGCCCGGGCGCCGCGTCGACCTCGATCACGGCCCCGCCGACCTTCTTCACGGGCTGCTCCAGGGTCGGGGCGATCACGTCGATGCCGGCGATGTCGAGACCGACGATGCTGGCGATGCGCTCCGCCATGAAGCGGTTGGCCTTGTGCACCCTGTCGGTCACGTCCACCGCCGAGCCGCCGGTGGAGAGATTGGCGGTGAGCTCCAGGCGAAAGACCTCGCCGGCGGGGAGCACCGTCTCCAGGGTGTAGCCGGCGCGCTCGAGCAGGAACCGGTGACCGACGAGGTGGAGAGGCGCGTCATCACCTTCTCGTGCCCGTACCCGCGGCGCGGGTTGCGGTTCTCGAGCGCGATGAGCTCCTCGATCGCGTGCTCGCCGTCTCCGGTCACGGCGGCGGGCTCGCGCATCGCCGCCGCCACAAAACGCCCGTCCACCACCAGCATGCGGTAGTCGTTGCCCTCGTAGAACTTCTCCACGATGACCTTGTCGCTGATCTCCTTGGCGCGCGCGAAAGCCTCCTTGAGCTCCTTCTTCTTGCGGATGCCCGTGGTGACGCCTTTGCCGTGATGGCCGTCGTGCGGCTTGATCACCACCGGATAGCCGAGCCACTCGGCGTCCTCGATGGCCGACGCCACCTTGCGCACCACGGTCCCCTTGGGCACGGGGATGCCGGCGTCGTCCAGCATGTGCTTGGTGAGGCGCTTGTTGCCGGCGGTCTCCACGCCGATCATGCTCGTGCGCGAGGTGATGGAGGCCTCGATGCGGCGCTGGTACTTGCCCTCACCGAGCTGCACCAGGTTGTAGTCGTCGAGGCGGAGCACGGTGATGCCGCGATGCTCCGCCTCCTCCACGATGGCCGCCGTGGACGGGCCGAGGTAGTGGTCGGCGCCGATGTCCCCGAGCTCGCGGACGAGGTCCTCGATGTCGATGCTCTCGCGCTTGCCCACGAGCAGCGCGTTGACGATCTCGATGGCGCGCTCGCCGGCGGTGATGCCCGCCTCTTCCACCCAGTAGCTGAAGATGACCTGGTAGACGCCGGGGGTGTCGGTGTCGATGGTCTTGCCGAACCCCACCTCCATGCCGGCGATGTACTGCAGCTCGAGGGCGATGTGCTCGATGATGTGGCCCAGCAGCGTCCCCTCGCGCATCCGCTTGATGAGGCCGCCGGGCTCGTCCTCCGAGCAGCGGTGCTCCTTGAGGCTGGGGATGAGCTCGATGAGCTGGTCGGTGAAGTCCCCGAGCGTGTTGGTGAACACCTCGTCGTGCTCCCCGAGGTCCACCGTCAGCACGATGACCGGGCGGTAGCTGTAATAGTTGGCGCCGCGCAGAGCGTGTGAACCGACGAGCGTGATCATGGCAACTCCCCCGTCTGTGAGAGGGCCGAACGACAGAAGCCGCGGTCTCGCGGCCGCGACCGTGCAGTCCTACCCCGGTACGCGCGTTTCGGAGCGGCGGCACGTACGGCGGCCCGTGCGGCGGCCCGCAAGCGGCGGCACCCCGGACTCGCAGGCTACGGATGCGCTCGCCCCGCCGCTTGGACCGGGCACCGATGCTGTGGGGATCAGTCGTCCGTCGCAGCGAGCAGAGCTGCGAGCAAGGGCAGTAGCGGTTTCAGATCATCCCCTATCGTGCCCCACAGGACTTCCTCATCGATGCCGAAGTACTCGTGCACCACCACGTTGCGCATGGCGCGCATCCTCGACCACGGAATTCGCGCGTTTGCCTCGGTGACGTCGGCCGGCACGCGGCCCGCCGCTTCGCCGATGACGGTCAGGTTCTTGATCACGGCGTCGACACGCAGGCGATCGCCGCAGAACTGCTCGCGTGTGAGCCCGGCCGTGTAGCTGTCGATGGCCTGCAACGCATCCACGATGTCGGCGACGAACAGGCGCCACTGCCTAGGCGGCACGGATGGCCTCCGCAAGGATGCCAGCGCGCAGTTCTTGGCGCAGGCCACCCATCGTGACGAGATCGACTTTGGCCCCGAGCAGTTCTTCGAGTCGCTCCTGGAGGTCGAAGAGGCGGAAGTAGCTCAGCCTCGTGCCCGGACGGTAGTCCACGAGCACGTCGACATCGCTGTCTGCGCTCGCCTCATCGCGCGCGACCGAGCCGAAGATGGCCAGCTCGCGTACGCCCATCGCGGCGAAGTCGTCGCGATGGGCCGCCAGGATGCGCAGAACATCGTCTCGTTTCATTCCGGCCACCTCCCTTGACGCCCCGATTCTCGCACACTGAGCAGTTTCGAGCCACGAAAGGCGGGCCACCGGCCTTCGACCTTTCCGCCTGCGTTGCTGTCGTGAGAGAATCCGGCCCATGGGCGCCCCGGCCTCCATCATGAGCCCTGACACCATCTCGTGGCTCCTTGCCGGGGACCCCTCCGTGCGCTACTTCACGCTCACCCGTCTGCTCGGCGAGCCGGCGGACGGCGCCGCGGCCAGCGCGGAGGGCGCCGGCGGCGCGGCCGC
>CAIWHY010000106.1 GCA_903912585.1 uncultured Thermoleophilia bacterium
GCCCGACGCCCTCGACGAAGTCGGCGACCTCTTTCCAGTCCCGCGCCTTGGAATCGTGGACGTCGACGAGGCCGAGCATCGTGTCGCCTGCTAGCAGAGGGATGACGATCTCGCTCCGCCAGCCCCAGTCGGTGAACTCGGCCGCCTCCTGACCGGAGACATGCGCGGTCTCAACATCGGAGATGAGCACGGGTTTGCGGCGCGACAGCGCGCGTGCCACCGCGCCCTCCGGCAGAGCCGCCAGGTCGAATGCCCTGCCCTCGAACCCGGCCGTCAAGCCGTCCCTGCCGACGCAGACGACGCAGAGGTACTGCTCCCCGTCCCGGCGGTAGACGTCGCAGTGGTCTCCGTCCACGGCGCGCAGCAGGCGCTCGGAGACCGTGCGCAGGAGCTGCTCCACGTCGCGGGCCCGGGAGAGCAGGCCGGCGAGCTCGAGCAGCTCGCGCAAGACCGACTCGCGCTCCTCGAGGGCCTCCATGAGAACGGCCTTGTCGAACGCGCCGGCGACGATGTGGGCGGCGGCTCGCACGTAGTCAAGCGACGCCGCAAAGGTGCCCGGCTGATCGGAGTACAGGTCGACGAGCCCGACGACCCGGCCCTTGGCGAGGAGGGGGACCAGCGCTTCGGACTCGAAGCCGTGCTCCCGGTAGACCTCGAGGTCGGTCGCGCTCAAGCGGCGGTCTGACCGGTCCTCGACGACCTTGACGTCACGGTCCCTGATGGCCTCCGTGGCGACCGGGTACAGGTTCAGGCGCAAGATACTGCCGGCTGCCTCGTCGTCGGGTCCATCCCGGTCCTGGCTGACGAGACAGCGGAACGAGCCCTCGCGCTCCACCCTGAAGATGTCGCAGGAGGCGGCCGCCGTCACGGAGAGGAGGTGGTCGGCGATGGTGTGAAGCAGCTCGTGCAGGTCGGTCCACTGGTTCACCGCTTCGCCCAGACCGGCAAGGGCCTCGAAAGCGTCGTGGTCGAGCTCATGACCGGCGCGCCCGGCGCTCAGGAGATGGTCTCGCGAGCGTCCGGCGAGGTCCGAACGCAGGAAGCGGCGGTGACCGCCGGGGCTCCTGCGGCACGGCAGGACGCCGGCGTCGCTCGCGCGGCGTACGGTCGCCGGGCTGACGCCCAGGATCGCCGCCGCCTGCGACACGCTCAGGAGTTCCGTTGTCAGAGTCGTCCTCGTCACCGTGGCCCACTGCTTCGCAAGGGAGGTATCGGCAGCGAATGACGCAAACTTAGGCAAATCTGTCTGAAACGAAACCCTTGGGAGTCCTACGAGCCGCCGGGCCATCGAGTGTCGAGCGCGTGGGCGACGAGCGGCAGCGCCAGGAGGCGGCCGGAGCCGCGAGCGCCGTTCCCGTGTGCCTCTGTGGCGCTCTGGTCCCCGGGCGCTGCCGGCGCCTCGTCGACCGCTCTGGAGACGGCCGCACGCGCCCGTGGGTTCACGGGCCGGGCTCAGCCCGCGGGAATCGGCTTGCGCATCTGATCGGTGAAGCGGAAGCCGAGCGCCCAGGCGCACCACCAGAGGTCCTCGCGACGTACGTCCCGGTAGCCGTGCCGCTCGTAGAGGGCGTGCGCGCGCACATTGGCGCTGATGCAATACAGGCTCACCGTGCGGCGCCCGCGACGCCGCGCCTCGCCGTCCGCGAAGCGCAGGAGCGCGCCACCCACGCCCCGGGAGCGAGCGCGCGGGTGCACCGCCATCGTCTCCAGGTACAGCTCGTGCGCGGGAAAGTCGACGGCGTGGAACATCGTGAGGAACAGGGCCGCGCGGAGCGCTGCGGCAAGCGGGACCTGCCGCCGCACCAGCCGCCACTGCGCGTGCCCGTACCACGGGCGCTTGCGGTCCTGGAACGTCACGAGACCTTCGACCGAGCCATCGCCCGCCTCGTTGCCGATGACCCAGGCGTCGGCGGATCCGAGGGCCGCGTGCGCAAGCAGCCGCGCACCCGCGACCGTCCTCCCGGGCAGCATGCCCGCGAGCTTGTCGGGAAAGGAAAGCGCGAGCACCTCGGCGACGGCCGCGAGATCGGCGGCCGTCATGGGGCGCACATGCGGCCCCGGCGCCGCGCTCACGTCCGCGAGGAGGGCCTGGCGGCGACCGCCAGGCGGCGCATGCGCTCCGCCACGAGCACGAGCAGGGCGCCGTACGCCATGCCGAAGAGGCCGATCGCCCAGGCGATCTCCACCGGGTCGTCATTGGGCACGGCGATCAGGACGATGCCGACGGCCACCGAGAGGACGCCGGCCAGCAGCAGTGAGATCTCGCCGGTGGCGAGGCGGCGGAGACGCACGCCTGCCTCGATCTCGAAGACGCCCGTGATGACGGCCCAGGCGGCGAGCAGGGCGAGCAGGCGCAGGCCGTCGATGTCCTGCCATGACAAGGCGAGCACGCCGAGGGCCACGCCGACGCCGCCCTCGGCGAGCACGACCCACCAGTTCTCCAGGACGTCCCGGCCGACGACGGCCAGACCGGCCAGCACCAAGCCGTCAACGACCGCGAACACGCCGAAGGCGAGCGCGAGCACGTGGGCGTCGAGGTCGGGCCAGAGGAGCACCAGCAGACCGAATCCGAGGGCGACGACGCCGCGCACGGCGATCATCCACCACTTTTCACAGAATCCGATCAACAGGCCCATGCTGCCTCGCCTCGCGTCCCGGCGCAACCTCGCCTCGCGGATGCGAGGGGCGTCACGCAGAGGCGGGGCCTGCGCCGTCGCTGCTACAATCGGGCCGCATCGGCGAACGGGAGCGCGTGACGGCGTGATCAGGAAGACCGCGGAGCGACTGACCCGGCACGGCTACGTACTGGCCACGGCGGCCATCGCGGTGTCGACGCTGCTCTTCCTGCCCGGCCGCGGAGACTTCGCGACCGGGCAGTGGGCGCTCTTCTACATCCTCGTGATCCTCCTGGTGGCGAGCGTCGCCGGCCCCGGCCCGTCGGTCCTGGCGGCCGTCCTCGCCTTCTTCACCTGGAACTTCTTCTTCCTGCCGCCGTATCACACCCTCGCGGTCCGCGACCCCAAGGACTGGGTGTCTCTCGGCGCCTTCCTCATCGTCGGCGTGATCGTCGGCATCCTCGCGGGGCGCATGCGTGAGCGCGAGGCGCGCGCCGTGGCGCGCGAGCAGGAGACCGCGGCGCTCAACCGCCTGAGCGCCGAGCTGGTGTCGCAGACGTCCACCGAGGCGCTGGCCGAGACCGCGCTCGCCGAGATCGTCGCGCTTCTCGAGGCGAGCTCGGCGGACCTCTTCGTGGCGCACCGAGGCGGGCTCCACAGCTACCGTGCCGCGCGCCCGGACGAAGCCCCCGACAGCGGCGTCGTCGAGCGCGCCGAATGGGTCTTCCGCCACGAACAGCCGCTGGGGCTCCCGGACGCCGAAGCCGACGGCGAGCCGGCGCCGGCGCCCGCCTTCCGGGCCGTCGGCGACGGCCGCGGTATGTACCTGCCGCTCCGGAGCCCATCGGGAGCATCCGGCGTCCTCACCATCGCCGGCCGCGCCGACGGCGTGAAGTACAGCCCGGCCGACGCGCGCCTCGCCGCCTCGCTCGCCAACCTCGTGGGCGTGTTCCTCGAGCGCCAGAACCTGCAGGCCGCGGCCACCCGAGCGCAGGCCGCGCGCGAGGCCGATCAGCTCAAGTCGAGCCTGCTCTCGTCCGTGTCGCACGAGCTCAAGACGCCGCTCGCGGCGCTGACGGCGACGGTGAGCAACCTGCTTGAGAGCGACGTCGACTGGGACGAGCAGAGCGTGCGCGACGAGCTGCGCGCGATCGTCGGCGACGTCACCCGCCTCAACAACAGCATCGGCGCCCTGCTCGACCTTTCGCGGCTGGAGGCGCACGCCTGGGAGCCTCGGCTCGAGCTCTACGATCTCGAGGACATCGTGGCGGCAGGCGTCGACACCCTGCCGGCCCACGAACGCGCGCGCGTGCTCATCGAGTTGCCCGAGGACCTGCCGGCGGTCGCCCTCGACTTCGCGCAGTGGGCGCGCGTGCTGCAGAACCTCCTCGAGAACGCCTTCCTCTACGCCGGCGCCGGCAGCCCCGTCACCGCCGGCGCCGAGGCGACCGAGCGCGGTCTCAGGATCTGGGTGTCGGACGAAGGGCCCGGCATCCCCGCCGACGAGCAGGAGGCCGTCTTCGACAAGTTCTACCGTGGGCGCAGCTCCGGCGCCAAGGCTCCGTCCGGCACCGGCCTCGGGCTCGCGATCACGCGCGAGATCGTGCGCGCCCACGGCGGCACGATCCACGTCGAGGACGTGCGGCCTCACGGAGCGCGGTTCGTCATCGTGCTGCCGACGCAGGATGCCGGCCCCGGCCCCACGAAGGTGGGAGCATGAGTATCCCCGAACGACCGACGCGCATCCTCGTCGTCGACGACGAGGAGCAGATACGCAGGGCTCTGACGTCGATCCTGCGCTCGCGCGGCTACGTCCTGGATCTGGCGGCGACCGCCGAGGACGCACTGCTCAAGGCGATCGACGATCCGCCCGACCTCGTCGTCCTCGACCTGATGCTGCCTGACCGGTCCGGCATCGAGGTCTGCCGCGAGTTGCGCACGTGGATGACGGCGCCGATCCTCATCCTGTCGGTGCGGTCCAACGAGGCCGACAAGATCCAGGCGCTCGACGAGGGCGCCGACGACTACCTTACCAAGCCCTTCTCGGCCGGCGAGCTGCTGGCCCGCATCCGCGCCCTGCTGCGGCGGGCGGCGGCGCTCACCTCGCCGCCGCCGGTCGTCGAGGCCGGCGACCTCGTGATCGACATCGCCCGCCGCCGCGTCACGCTCTCCGGCGAGGACGTGGCGCTCACCCCGACCGAGTTCGACATCCTTGCCTTTCTCGCCCGCAACGCCGACCTGGTGGTCACGCAGAAGATGATCCTCGAGAAGGTCTGGGGGCCGGAGTGGGTCGAGGACGCCCAGACCCTGCGCGTGCACGTGAGTCACCTGCGCAAGAAGATCGAGCCGGGCCCGGGCAGCCGGCGCTACATCGTCACCGAGCCCGGCGTCGGCTTCCGCTTCTCCATCCCGGAGGCGCCGGCGGGCTGACCACGGGCGCCCGCGCGGCCGGTCCCGGACCGGCGCGGGGCGGGCGCCGCCGCGCGACTCCCGGCCAGGCGCCCTCGTGCGCGCCGCGCCTTCACAGCTTCTTTATGACCGCGACCCGCTTCTTCACGTCCGCATAACCCCGCACGGCCGATTATTGGGACACGGCAGCCGCCGGATCCACTCGGCGTGCTCGCGGGGCGAGGACTGGAGACGCCATGACGATCGCGGGAATCGAGATAGACGCCATCTACCTGGTGATGATCGCCTGCATCCTTGTGGTCGCGATCTCCCTCGTCGGGCTCTGCCGTGCCAGCTTCATGGAGCATCGCTACTACCGCACGCGCGGACGGTGGCACCAGACCTGATCGCCAGTAGGCGAGACCGGCCTTTACGGGTTCTTAACACCGCCGACGACCGTCTTCACGCGTCCTTTATGCACTGAACTGTAGCCTTCGTTCCAAATGGCACGGTACCGGGTCCGGCGGCACGACCTCCGGGCCCTTTCGTTTGCCGCGAGGACGGATGACCACCGCACCTACCGACATCTGGGCGCTGCCCGAAGAGGCAGTGTATGAAGAGCTGGGCACGTCGCCCAAGGGCCTGGCCGCAGACGAGGCGTTCGCGCGCCTCGAGAAGCACGGCCCCAACACCCTGCCGGCCAAGGTGGGGCGGCCGGTCATCTTCAAGTTCCTCGACCAGTTCACGAGCCTCTTCGCGATCATGCTCGAGGTCGCCGCGCTCCTGACCTTCGTCGCGGCGATGCTCTCCACCGGCGCCGGCCGCCAGGACAACATCAACGTCACCATCGCGATCCTCGGGGTCGTACTGCTCAACGCGACCATCGGCTTCTTCCAGGAGTACCGTGCCGAGAAGGCGACCGAGGCGTTGCAGAAGATGGTGCCGGCCAACGCCAAGGCCGTGCGCGGCGGCGAGGTCGCCATCGTCGCCGCGGCCGACCTGGTGCCCGGCGACATCATCGTGCTCGAAGAAGGCGACAGCATCAGCGCCGACGCGCGCGTGGTCCGCCAGTACGAGATGTCGACCATCAACATCGCGCTCACCGGTGAGTCGGACGCCGTGCGCAAGACGGCGGACCCGATCATCGAGGAGGAACTCGCCGCCATCAACATGCCCAACATGGTGTTCATGGGCACGAGCGTGGCGGCCGGCACGGGACGCGCGGTCGTCTACAACACCGGGCTCAACACCGAGTTCGGGCGCATCTTCTCGCTCACGGCGGGGGTCGCGGAAGAGAAGTCGCCGTTGATGAAAGAGATCGACCGCATGGCGCGCACGGTCTCGCTGATCGCCCTCGGCTGCGGCGTCGTCCTCTTCATCCTGGCCTTGGCCGTGTACAAGTTCCCCCTCGTCGCGGCGCTGCTGTTCGCGCTCGGCGTCATGGTCGCCCTGGTGCCGGAAGGCCTGCCGGCCACCCTCTCTGTGGCGCTCGCGGTCGGCGTGCAGCGCATGGCCAAGGTCCAGGCGCTCATCAAGAAGCTCGCCGGCGTGGAGACGCTGGGCTGCACCAACGTGATCTGCACCGACAAGACCGGCACGCTCACGAAAGCCGAGATGACGGTCAAGGCGATGTACGTCGGCGGCCAGGACTACGAGGTGACCGGCGCCGGCTACGAGCCCGAGGGCGACTTCGTCCTCGACGACGCCACGCTGCCCAAGGACGAGGCGCTGCGGCGGCTCGAGCCGATGATGCGCGCGATGAGCTTCTGCAACGACTCCAAGGTGCTGGCGCCGGCCGACGACAAGGGCTGGCGCGTGATCGGCGACCCGACCGAGGGCTGCCTGCTCGTCGCCGCGCGCAAGGCCGGCTTCGACCTCGACCAGGAGCTCGTCGACCGGCCCAAGATCTACGAGCTGCCGTTCGAGAGCGTGCGCAAGCGCATGAGCGTGGTGCACGTGGAGGGCGACGGCCAGAAGGCGTTCGTCAAGGGCGCGCCGTCGGAGACGATCGGGCGCTGTACGCAGGCACGCCTCGACGGCGAGATCGTCACGATGACCGACGAGCTGCGCGAGCGCATCGTCGAGCAGAACGACGAGATGTCGCGTCAGGCGCTGCGCGTCCTCGCGGTGTGCGAGCGCGAGCTGCCCAACGAGCTCACCACGTACACGGCGGACAGCGTCGAGACGGACCTCACCTTCCTCGGCCTGGTCGGCATGATCGATCCGCCGCGGCCGGAGGTGAGCGAGGCCGTGGAGCACGCGCTCACCGCCGGCATCCGCATCATCATGGTCACCGGCGACTACGGCCTCACGGCGGAGGCGATCGCGCGCCGCATCGGCATCGTCCGCGGCGACCGCGCCGTGCGCGTCATCACCGGCACCGACCTCGAGAAGATGAGCGAGGACGACCTCAAGGCGGAGCTCGCCAAGGACCAGGACGTGATCTTCGCGAGGGTGGCGCCCGAGCACAAGATGGAGGTCGTCAAGGCGCTCAAGGAGATGGGCCTGATCGTCGCCGTCACGGGCGACGGCGTGAACGACGCCCCCGCCCTCAAGGCGGCCGACATCGGCGTCGCCATGGGCCTCAGCGGCACCGACGTCTCGCGCGAGGCGGCCACCATGATCCTGCTTGACGACAGCTTCGCGAGCATCATCAAGGCCGTCGAGCAGGGTCGCGGCGTGTACGCCAACGTCAAGAAGATGGTGACGTACATCTTCTCGCACAACATGGCCGAGCTCTTTCCCTTCGTCTTCGCCGCCCTCACCGGCATGAGGGTCGTCCCTCTCGGCGCCCTCCAGGTGCTCGCCATCGACCTCGGTTCGGACGTGCTGCCGGGCCTCGCGCTGGGCACGGAGAAGCCCGAGCCCGGCGTCATGAACCTGCCGCCGCGCCCGCGCAGCGAGCGCCTCATGAGCGCAGCCACCCTCCGCCGCGTCGCCTACATCGGCGCCATCCAGTCCGTGTTCGCGATGACGGGCTTCCTCTTCGTGCTTCTCTCGCATGGCTGGAGCTGGGGCGACGCCAGCTGGATGAGCCCGACGAGCCCGCACTACGCGATCTACCGCGAGGCGCTCACGATGACCCAGGCAGCGATCGTGTTCGGCCAGGTCGCCAACGGCCTCGGCTGCCGCACCGAGCGCGAGTCGCTCTTCAAGGTCGGCCTCTTGACCAACCGCTTCCTGCTGCTCGGCGAGGCCATCGGCATCGGCATCATCCTGGTGATCAGCTACGTGCCGTTCGTCGCCGACATCTTCAAGACCGGCCCGCTCACGCTTGTCGACTGGGTCTTCCTCGTGATCTCGGCCGTCGTCTTGTTCTTCGCCGAAGAAGCGAGAAAATGGTTCCTGCGCCGCAAGGACGCGAAGAAGGCCGCGGCGCTCGCCACTGCCACCACCAACGGAGGGGAGTCAGCCTGATGAAGGTGATCATCGTCGGGTGCGGCCGCGTCGGGGCCTACACTGCGGCTGCGCTGGGCCGCGAGGGTCACGACGTGGTCGTCGTCGACAAGAACGCCGACGCCTTCCGGCGGCTGCCGCCCAACTTCAGCGGGACGACGCTCGTGGGCTACGCCTTCGACCGCGACTCGCTCGAGAAGGCCGGAGTCAAGGATGCCGACGCGCTCGTGGCCTCCTGCGCCGGCGACAATACCAACGCGGTCACGGCGCGCGTCGCCAAAGAGGTCTTCCGCGTGCCGGACGTGGTGGCGCGCATCTACGACCCGCAGCGCGCCGAGATCTACCGGCGCCACGGCATCCAGACCTTTGCGCCGACGGCGTGGAGCGCCGGCAAGATCATCGAGTTCCTCACCAGCGGCAGCCTCGAGCGCGAGATCGCGTTCGGCAACGGCGAGGTCGAGATGATGGCGGCGTTCGTGCCGACGCACCTCGTCGGCAAGACGATCAACGACCTGCGCGTGCCGGGTGAGATCCGCGTGGCACTCATCGTGCGCATGGGCCGCGGGATGCTGCCCGTCTCGGGCACGAAGTTCGAGGTGGACGACCAGGTGCACGTGCTCGTGCACCAGTCGGCCGTCGAGAAGTTCCAGAAGATGATGGGGTGGAAGGCATGAAGGTCATCGTCGCGGGTGCAGGGACTCTCGGCCGTCGCGTCACGCGCTACGTCAGCGCCAAGCACGAAGTCACGATCATCGAGCAGGACCCGGAGCGCTGCGCGGCCGTCACCGAGGAGTTCAAGGGCTGGAAAGAGGTCAGCGTGATCCTCGGCGACATCGACGAGCCGACGGTGCTGCTCCAGGCCGGCGTCGACCGCGCCGACGTCTTCGTCGCGGCCACCGGCGACGACGAAGACAACCTCGTCGGCTGCTTTCTCGCCAAGACCGAGTTCAAGGTCAAGAAGGTCATCGCCGCCGTGCGCAACCCGCGCAACCGCTGGCTGTACAACCGCAGCTGGGGCGTGGACGTGGCGCTCGACTCGGCGCAGATCGTGGCGCGCATCATCGAGGAGGAGGCCACGCTCACCGACCTCGTGCGGCTGCTCGACCTGCGCGAGGGCGATGTTACCGTCACCTCGATGACCGCCACTGAAGGCGGCTCCCTGGCGGGCAAGACCTTCGGCGAGCTGCGCATGCCGAAGAGCTGCTACCCCGCCGCCGTGTTGCGCGGCAGCGAAGTGATCATGCCCAGCCCGGACGTGCGCATCGAGGCCGGCGACGCCCTGCTCGTGATCGCCGGCCCGGGCGGCGAGTGCGGCCTCGAGGACCTCGGCTGAGCGAGTCCGGCCGACAGGACGCCGCTGGAGGCCGCCGGTGACGCAGCGTCGCCGGCGGCCTCCTCTCCTTGACACCCCCGGAGGGCAGGCGTCTAATGGGGCGGCATCCCGCCCGGGATGCGGTGTTGCAGCTCACCGTGGGGACGGAAGGGGCACGAGCCGTGGGGGACACGTCTTTCGAGAGGGTCGCGGGGCAGCGTCACGCAGGGTGCTCCCTGCACCGCGCCGTCGCCCTTGCCTCTCACGATCTCTTCTCGCGGACCCACTCCGGCCGCTACTTCGGCGGCTTCTGGTTCAAGCTCTTCTGCGAGCGCGGCCCCTGCTGAGTCCCTTCGCCGCCTAGGCCGCCGGAGGCGCGCTGTGCGCCTGTCCGGCGGCGGACTCCTCCGCCAAGGAGGACCATCGCGAAGGGACCACCTGTGCATCAAGCCGCTCTGAACGTCTGGGATCGTGCCGCCTGCGGGCGCGTGCACGACGCCTCCTTGCGCCTGCTCGCCGGCACCGGCGTCGACATGAAACACGAACGCGCCCGCGAGCTCTGCACGGCCGCGGGCGCGTCCCTGGACGGCCGCCGCGTGCGCATCCCCGCAGAACTCGTGGAGCAGGCGCTCGCCGCCGCGCCGCGCAGCTGGATGCTGCGCCCCCGGGGCGGCGACACCGCCCCGCTCGAGCTCACCGACGGGCGTACCTACTTCGGGTCGGGGCCGGACTGCCTGTACGTCTCGGACCCCACGACCGGGGAGCGCCGCCGGGCGCGCGCCGCGGACGTCACGCGCGCCGCCGCCGTGGCCGAACTGCTCCCCAACATCGACTTCGTGATGTCGATGGGGCTGCCGGAGGACGTGCCCAATGAGAGCGTGGACGTCGCGCAGTTCGCGGCGATGCTGCGCGGCACGCGCAAGCCGATCGTCGTCTCCAGCCCGTTCGGCGGCGAGTCTCTCAAGACGATGCGCGCGATGGCGGCGGCCTGCGGGGAGGCCGAGAGCATCGCCTGCCTCACGATGTCCTCACCGCCGCTCATGCTGGACGACGTCGCCTGCGACAAGACGATCGCCTGCGCGGAGCTGCAGGTCCCGCTGGTGCTGGCCACTTCGGTGTCGGCGGGCTCGCAGGGCCCGGCTTCGCTGGCCGCCTGCGTCTCGATCGCCAACGCCGAGCTGCTCGCCTCGCTCGTGCTGCATCAGCTCGCCCGCCCCGGGGCTCCGTTCGTCTTCGGCGTGGGCACCGGCGTGATGAACATGCGCAGCTGCGTCGACGTGTACAACGCGCCCGGCGTGTTCCTCGCGAACCAGGCGCATCTGGACCTCGCGAGGAGCTACGGGCTCCCGAGCTGGTCCTACGCCGGCCACTCGGACAGCAAGCTCCTCGACGAGCAGTGGTCGCTGGAGCTCGGCATCTCGGCGATCCTCGGGGCGCTGTCGCGGGCCACGCTGCTCCACGACGTCGGCTACCTCGAGTCCGGCCTGCAGGGCGCGCTCGAGGGCCTCGTGCTCGGCGACGAGGTCGCCGGATATGCGCGCGCCCTGCTCGAGCCGGTACCGGTGGACGACGAGGCGCTGGCGCTGGCCGAGATCGAGGCCGCCGGGCCCGGCGGCAACCATCTCGGCACCAAGATGACGCGCACCCACCACCGGCGCTTCTGGCAGCCGTCGCTCATCGATCAGAACACTTACGACCGCTGGCTCGCGCACGACGGCCGCACCCTGCTCGAACGGGTGCGCGCCCGCCTCGCGGAGCTGCTGGCGGCGGAGCCGGCGTTCACGCTGGACGCCGCCGCCGGCGCGGAGCTCGACGCCCTCGCCTCCCAGGCGGTGGCCCGATGACGACGCAGGCGCCATCACTCGACGACCACGACGCCCGATCTTCAGCCTCGAAAGGAGCCAGGATGAGTCATCGCAGTCGGCAAGGAGGAGTGCTGGGCAGGAGGGCGCTCCTCACCGCGGCGCTCGCCGCCGCGTTCGCGCTCACGGTGTGCGGCGCCGCGCTCGCGTCCACCAGCCCGTCACCCCCAGCCACCTCGACCTTGCACATCGGCTGGCTCCAGGAGCCGGACAACCTCAACCCGTTCATCGGCATCCAGGGCACCGACTACATGCTATGGCACATGAACTACGACTTCCTCGTCGGATTCGACGCCAAGACGCTGGAGCCGCGGCCGGAGCTCGCCACCAAGTGGGAGGTGTCACCGGACGGCAAGACCTGGACGTTCACTATCCGCAGCGGCGAGAAGTGGCAGGACGGCCAGCCGGTGACGGCCAAGGACGTCGCCTTCACGTTCAACTACATCAACAAGAACCAGCTGCTCAACCTCTCCGCCTACACCGACGGCATCGTCAGCGCCAAGGCCGTCAGCGACACCACCGTGCTGATCACGACCAGCGCGCCCAAGGCCAACATGCTCAAGATGGTCGTGCCGATCCTGCCCGAGCACATCTGGAGCAAGGTGAGCGGCAAGGCCGCGACCACGACCTACCAGAACTCGCCGCCGATCATCGGCGACGGCCCGTTCCAGGTCGTCGAGTGGCAGAAGGGCAAGTTCGTGCGCCTCGTCGCCAACAAGGACTACTGGGGCGGCGCGCCCAAGGTCGACCAGGTCGTGTTCCAGCTCTACACGAACCCCGACACCATGTCGAGCGATCTCAAGCTGGGCACCCTCGACGGCGCCATCGACGTGCCGATGGCGCAGTTCAAGCAGCTCGGCACGACGCCCGGGATCACGACCAACGAAGGCACCTCGTGGCGCTTCACCGAGCTCGCCATGAACTGCTCGACCAGCAAGTACTCCAAGGGCAACCCGGTGCTGCGCGACGTGCGCCTCCGCCAAGCCGTCAACTGGGCGGTCGACCGCGCCAAGGTCGTCTCGATCGCCGAGCAGAACTACGCCACCGTGGGCTCGTCGCTCATCGTCCCGTACTCCAAGTACCACTGGGAGCCCCCGGCCGACCAGGCCTACGCCTATGACCCGAGCAAGGCCAACGCGATGCTCGACGCCGCCGGCTACAAGGACGTCAACGGCGACGGCTACCGCGAGACGCTGCAGGGCAAGAAGCTCGACCTGCGCTTCTACGCGACCACCGACGCGCCGGACAACCAGACGGCCGGCAAGCTCATCGTCAGCTGGCTCAAGAACATCGGCATCAAGGTCACCTACTCGGTCATCGACGCCGGCGCGCTCACCGACGCCCAGTACAACTTCGTCGGCAACAACTACGCCCCCGACTGGGACATGTTCATCTGGTACTGGACCCAGGACGTGGACCCGCAGTTCATGCTGAGCATCTACACGCCGGCCCAGAGCACCGGCTACGGCTGGAACGACTGCCTGTGGACCAGCCCCGCGTACACCAAGCTCAACGCACAGCAATCGCAGACGATCGACGACGCCACGCGCATCCCGATCGCGCAGCAGATGCAGCAGCTCTTCTACGAGGGGGCGGGCTACGCGATCCTCACCTATCCGTACCAGCTCGAGGCCTACAACAGCGGCAAGTGGCAGGGCTGGGTCCACGTGCCCGGCGACTCCAGCACCGCGCAGAAGGGTGCCGTCCTCTACAGCTACAACAACATCGACACGTACCGCTTCGTCAGCGCGAAGACGGCCGCGACGGCGACAAGTTCCAGCAGTTCGACGCTCCTCATCGTGGTGATCGTCGCCGCGGTCGTGGTGGTCCTCGCCGCGGTACTGCTGCTTCGCCGCAGCCGCGGCAGGAGCGAGACCGTCTAGCGGCCGGACGCCGCGCAAGCCGCCGCGCTCAACGGGCGGCGGCTCTGCCGATGCCGCGGCGTGCACAAAGGCCTTGGTCGTGAACCCAGCCGCGTCGTCAGTTCGCCGCACGGCGGCGACGTTCGGGTGCCGGCTTGCGCGGGAACAGTGGGTCCACGGATGTGAGCCACCGGACGCTGGGGCAGCGGCCGGACCTTGGGGGGACAGTGAGGGCTCGACTCCTCGTGATCGCCGTGTTCGTGGCCGCGGCCGCGGTCTCAGCGCTCCTCGCCCACAGCACAGGCGTGCTCTCGAGTCCCGGCGCGTCCGGCGGCGGGCCCGGCGGCGGCACGGAGTTTCGTGCCGCCGCGCTCGGCTGGCCGCGCAGGGCAGAAGGGCTCGCGGCCTCGGGCGACCTCGTCGTCTGGGAGCAGCCGGCCTTGGGGGCCGACGGTGACGCCGACGACCTCTGGGCCTACGCCACCACCACGCGGCTCCCCAGCCGGATCCTGACGGCGAAGCGTGTGGGAGCCGGCGTCGGCGCGCCCGACATCGCCGGCTCGACCGTGACCTGGGCGGCGCGCAACGGCGGCTCGGCCAGCGGGTCGACGCTCGTGCGCGCATTCGACAATGCCACCGGCAGGTCGTTCACCGCCGGCAGGGGCGTGCTCGCACGCTCCACAGGAGAAGCCGTCGCGTGGGTCACCCGGGCGGGATCGCGCACGCGTGGCAGGGACACGATCAACGTCCTCGACACCGTCACCGACACGCCCTGGTCGTTCCCGGCCGGAGGGCGTGTGCTGGACCTCGCGGCCTCCGGCCGCTGGATCGTCTGGGCGGCGGGTCCGGCGGGCGGCGGCACAGTGTGGGCCGCGCGGTGGCCCGGCCGGTCGCGAGTCAGACTCGGAGGCGCTTCGGTCAGCGTCGCCGCCGAAGGGCGGCGCATCGTCTGGGCCGCAAGGACCGGCTCCGGCGGCACGGCCATCATGCTGTGGGACCCGGCGACGCGCGTGAGCCGCCGACTCTGCGTCGTCGTCGGCGCCGCGGACTCGCTCGCGCTCGGGGCCGACGCCGTAGCGTGGCGCCAGAGTGCCAACCGCGGCGACGTGGGCTTCTACGACTTCACCCGCGGCCGCGCCTTCACCGTATGCTGCAACGGCGCCGCCCAGGCCGACCCGGTGATCGCCGGCCGCACGGTGTTCTGGGCCGACCGCCGCAGCGGCCGCTGGGAGCTCTTCGGCAAGACGCTCTGACGCATCCCGCACGCCCCTCCTGTCCTGTAGACTCGCCTTCGGCACGCCACCCGGAGGACCCATGGCCGTCATCGAGGCCGAGCATCTCAGCAAGCGTTTCGGCAAGAAGGTCCTCGCCGTCGACGACGTGACCTTCTCGATCCGCGCCGGCGCCGTCACCGGGTTCCTCGGCCCCAACGGCGCCGGCAAGACGACGACGCTGCGCATGATCCTCGACCTCGTGAAGCCCTCGGCCGGCAGCGTGCGGATCCTCGGGCAGCGCTACCGCGATATCCCCCGGCCAGCGACGCGCGTCGGAGCGCTCCTGGACTCTTCCGGCTTCCACCCCGGCCGTTCGGGGCGCAACGCCCTGCGCGTGGTCGCCGCCGGCGCCGGTCTCCCCGACACGCGCGTCGAGGAAGCGCTGACCATGGTGGAGCTCGAGGGCGCAGCGCGACGAGCGGTCAAGGGGTACTCGACCGGCATGAAGCAGCGCCTCGCACTCGCCTGCGCGCTGCTCGGCGACCCCGAGGTGCTGCTGCTCGACGAGCCCGCCAACGGCCTCGACCCGGAGGGGATCCGCTGGCTGCGCACGTTCCTGCGCGCCCGCGCCGCCGAGGGACGCACGATCCTCATCTCGAGCCACGTGCTCGCCGAGGTGGAACAGACGGTCGACGACGTGCTCATCATCAGCAAGGGCAAGCTGCTCGCCCAAGGGGCCATCGGCGAGCTCACGCGGACGGCGCAGCCGGTGGTCCGCGCGCGCAGCCCGCAGGCCGAGAAGCTGGAAGCCTTGCTCACGGCGCGCGGCGCGGCCGTGAACCGGCTCGACACGGCGCTCGCCATCCGCGGCCCCGCGAGCGCCGAGGTCGGAGAGGTGGCGCAGGCCAACGGCGTCGTGCTGCACGAGCTGTTCACGGAGGTGCCGAGCCTCGAGGACCTCTTCCTCGAGATCGCCGGCACGCGGAGAGAGCTGTGATCTCCCTCCTGCGGGCCGAGTTCCTCAAGCTGCGCAGCACGCGCACCTCGCTGGGGCTCGGCATCGCCGTCCTGCTGGTGAGCCTCGTGCCGACGGTCCTGCTGATCGCCTTCATCCCGACGCACCTGCTCAATGGCGGAGAACTGGGCGCCGGCGCTACGCTGGTGACGTACATCGTCCTCGTCTTCGGGATCCTCGGCATGACCAACGAGTACCGCCACGGGACGATCACCTACACCTACCTCGCCACGCCGCGGCGCGCGCGGGTGATGGTCGCCAAGCTCATCGTGTACGGATCGACCGGAGCACTGGCCATGCTGGCAGCATTGCTCGTGGCCCAGCTCGTCGGCGTGATCGGCCTGCCGATGCGCGGCGTGAGCTACCACGTGCCGGGCGGCGGCGCGCTCGCCGACTACGCCCGGCAGATCGGCGTCGCCGGGCTCGTCACCTGCTTCGGCGTCGCGCTCGGCGCCTTCCTGCGCGCCCAGGTCGTCACCGTGGCGGGCGTGCTCATCTGGGCGCTGCTCGTGGAGCCCCTGATCGTCGCCTTCAAGCCGGGCGTGGGGACCTGGTTGCCGTTCAACGTCTTCGGCCAGGTCACCAGTTCGACGCTCGCCACAGACGCCGGCAACGTGGCCGCGCACAGCGGCCTGGCCCGGCCTGAGGCGTTTCTCGTGAGCGTCGCCTACATCGCCGTGGTCAGCGTGGCGGCCGTCGTCGTGTCGATGAGCCGCGACGTCACGTAGAGGCGGAGCGGCGGCAGGGCGGCCGCCGCGCACGACGCGGCCGGCCCGGCGGCCGCCGGCTCAGGGAGCGGGCGCCGGCGGCGTGAACACGCGCGCCGCGAGCTCTTTGTCGAGCTGATACAGCCCCGCCGGATGCTCGCCCGCCATGGCGAACTTCTGGACCATGTCGCTTGCGGTCTCCTCTTCCTCTACCTGCTCCGCGATGAACCACTGCAGGAAGTTGTAGGTGGCGTGGTCCTTGAGGTCGAGCGCCAGCGAAGCGAGCTCGAAGATGCGCTGAGTGACGCCCTCCTCGTGCGCGAGCGCCTCCTTGAACATCGAGAGGCCGTCGGGCCACTCGACGGCCGGCTGCGCGATCGCCTCAAGCTTCACGCGCCCGCCGCGCTGCGAGACGTAGTCGAACATCTTCTGGGCGTGCGCAAGCTCCTCCTGATACTGCACCGTCATCCAGTTCTGGCCGCC
>CAIWHY010000107.1 GCA_903912585.1 uncultured Thermoleophilia bacterium
AGCAGGCCGGCGAGCCGGTGTGGCGCATGCTCGGGCTCGAGCGCCCATCTGTCGCCACGTCCTACACGATCGCCATCGGCGCGCCCGACGAGATGCTCGCCCAGGCGCGCGCCGCAACGGACTTCCGAACGCTCAAGATCAAGCTCGGCTTCGAGGGCGACGTCGAGCTGGCGCGCAAGCTGGCCGATGCACTGCCCGAGACCCGGTTCCGCTACGACGCCAACGAGGGCTGGAGTCGCGAGCGCGCCGCGGCGGCCCTCGACGTGCTCGCCGGGCTGGGCGCGGAGCTCGTCGAGCAGCCTCTGCCGGCCGCCGACGCCGACGGCATGGCCTGGCTGCGCGAGCGCACCGAGATCCCGTTGCTCGCCGACGAGGCGGTGTTGACGATCGCCGATCTCGACGCCGCAGCGGAGCTCTACGACGGCGTCGTGGTCAAGCTCTCCAAGGCGGGAGGCATCGCCAACGCCTTCGCGCTCATCTCGGCCTGCGCCGGCCGCGGCCTGCGGGTCCTGCTCGGCTGCATGGTCGAGTCGAGCCTGGGGATCGCCGCCGGGCTCCAGCTGGCCGGTCTGGCCGACTACGTCGACCTCGACGGCGCCCTGCTGCTCGCGGCGGACCCGTTCGCCGGCGTCGCCGTGGACGGTGACCGGCTCACGGCCGCGGATGCGCCGGGACTGGGCGTGACGCCGGTCTAGGCCTTCTCGAGGGCCCCGTAGAGCGCCGCTCCGGTGCGCGCGACCGTCTCGAAGCCGCCGGCGTCCTCGGTCAACACGACGATGACCGTCCGGCGCTTGCCGGCGCGTATGAGCGCGCAGTCGTGCGCGAAACGCGAGACCGGCGAGTCGTCGCCGCACTTGCCGGCGTACGTGGCCTCGGCCGGCAGGTAGCGGGCGATGCCGTCGAGGTGCTCCTGCTTCTCGAGCGACGCCCATATCGGCCCGCTCACCGCGGGCCCGAGCACGTCGCCGACGGCGAGCTGCTCGAGCAGAGCGGCCAGGTCTCCGGCGCTGGTGTAGTTGTCGCGACCTTCTTCGACCGCCGCCGCGTCCATCATCAGGCGCTGCATCGCGGTGTGCGCGAGGCCGAGCTCCTGCGCCAGCGCATTGATCTTGTCGAGCCCGACGAAGCCGGCCACGATGTTGGTCGCGTCGTTGTCGCTGACCGCGAGCATGAGGTGGGCGTAGTCGGCGAGCGTGATCCGGGCGGCGTGACGGAAGCCTCTGAGCACGCCGCCCCCGCCGACGCTCGCCAGCGGCTGAAAGGCGAAGACCTGAGTCTCGCTGAGCTCGCCGCGCTCCACGGCACGCCAGAACGCCGCCGCGACGAGCACCTTGATCGTGGAGTACGACGGCAGGCGCTCGTCCTCGTGCGCCGTCATGCTGGCGCCGGTCTCGAGCTCTTTGGCAACGTAGGCGATCACAGCGCCAATCCTACCCCTTCGGTCCGCCGCGGCCCCGGCGGGCTTCACGCGAAGGCCACCGTGGTCGACGACTCATGTGCCGCACGCCGGGACTGCGTTCCGCCGCCGGCCCGGGAAGCTCAGATCGTCGCGTGTGCTCCGGCGTCCACGTGCACGACCTCGCCGGTGATGGCGCGCGAGAGGTCGCTGAGGAGGAACACCGTGGCGTCGGCGACCTCCTCGGTGGTCACGTTGCGGCGCAGCGGCGTGTGGCTCTCGAGCAGGTCGAGCATGCCGCTGAAGTCCTTGATGGTGCGCGCGGCGACGGTGGCGATCGGGCCGGCGGAGATGGCGTTGACGCGGATGCCCTCCGGCCCGAGGTCGGCGGCGAGGTAGCGCACGGCGCTCTCCAGCGACGCCTTGGCCGGTCCCATCACGTTGTAGTTGGGGACCACGCGCCACGAGCCGGCGTAGGTCATCGTCACGATCGCCCCGCCGCGCGTCATGAGGCGCCGCGCCTCCCGCGCGGTGGCGATCAGCGAGTAGGAACTGATGTCGTTGGCCTGCGCGAAGCCGTCGCGGGTGGTCTCGACGAAGTTGCCCTGCAGGTCGTGGGCCGGGGCCCAGGCGATGCTGTGGACCATGCCGTCGAGTACCGGCATGGTCCGCGCGAGCTCGTCGATCGCCTGCCGCACGGCTTCATCACTGCTCACGTCGAGCTCGATCATGGGCGCCCCGCCGAGCTTGGTGGCCAGCGCGCCGACGCGGCGCTTGAGGCGTTCAGCCTGGTACGTGAGGGCGACGCTCCCGCCTTCGCGCTTGATCGCCAGCGCCACCGACCAGGCGATGGATCGCGAGTTGGCGGCGCCCGTGACGAGGAAGTTCTTGCCTTCGAGCAGACCGGTCACTGTTCCCTCCCGTACGACGGGGGGAGTCTATCCGACCCGGCGCGCGGAGGCGCCGTCAGGGGACGCTCAGCGACGTGACGTCCGTGCCCGGCGGGAGTTCCTCCGCGAGCGCTACGTGGCCGTGGTAGGCGAACGTCTTCGTGGGCTGCGTCACGGCCCACTGGCTGAGGTCGGCTGGCGGCGACGCCGGCGGCGTGGTCGCGGGGATTGCCGGGGCGGGGGCGGGGGCGGCGCTGGGCGCGGCCGGCGTCGCCGCTCCGGGCGACGGCTCCGGCGAGGGCGTAGCGCCGGCGATGGTCGCCGCCGCCGGGCTGACGCTGATCAGCGGCGGCGGCTCGTTGTACGCCTGCGTGGCGGCGCTGCCGGCCGGCGAGAGCAGCAGGAGATGCAGCTTGCCGGCCTCGGCCGGCGCCTCACCCACGTGCAGCCGGACGAGCCCGGCGGCGTGTCCCTTGAGTTCCCTGAGCACCGCGAACTGCTGGTAGCCGCCGGCGGCCTTCCGCGCGCGGGCGACCACGACCGTGGCGAACTGTTTCGCCTGATCCGTCAGAGCCACCACCGGCGTGGCGACGTCCTGGCTTCCGGCGGCCGACGGCGCGGACTTGGAGGCCTCGGAAGTCACGGAGCCGTTCAGGCTGAGGCGTCCGCCGCCGCGGGTGCTGACGATCGCCGCGCCGATCGCGACGGCGAGGACGACGATGAGCGCCGGCGCGAGCACGCGCAGCCAGCGTGGCGAGCGCCCGCGCGCCCGCTTGGGCGCGTCGAAGAACTCGCCCAGCGCCGCCCAGCGCGGCGACGAGAGGTCCGTGTAGTCCTCGGGCGGCGCCGGGACGGCGGCCGCGATGCGCGCGCCGACCGCCTCGGCTTGCGCGCGGACCGTCTCGAGCCGTGCGCCCAGCTCGCCGTCGGCCGCGGCCGCGGCCGCGAGCTCGGGGTCGTCCTCGAGCCCAAGCGCGTTGGCGAGCAGGCGGTCGTCGTCGAACTCGCGGCCCGCCTTCGCCGCATCCTCGCCCGGCATCGCCGAGTCTGCGTGAGGCTCGTCAGGCATCGTGCTCGAATCCGTTCTCGATCAGCGTCGTCCGCAGGCGCTTCACGGCGCCGTGCAGCCGGGACTTCACGGTGCCCACGGGGATGTCCTGCGCCTTGGCGATCTCCTCCAGAGGCAGGTCGACGAAGTAGCGCAGCGCGACGCACTCGCGCAGCTCGGGGGACAGGCCGGCGAGCGCTTCGCGCAGCGCGGGGTCGGACGGGCCGGCGGGCGGGTCGACCGTCCCGGTCGGGGCGATCTGCTCGAGCTTGTCCAGGAGCCCGAAGCGCGTCTTGCGCCGGCGCCCGTGGTCGCGCCCCGTGTTGAGGATGACCCTGTAGAACCAGGCGAGGAACACCTCCTCGGCCGGGATCTTGGCCCTGTACACTTTGATGAACACTTCCTGCACGGCGTCGTCGACCTCCTCGCAGAACCCCTGAAGGAAGAGGATGCGCCGCACCTGCGGGGCGTAGCGCCGGAAGAACTCGGCGCGCGCCTCCGGCTGTGCCGTCCGCAGCCCGTCTACGAGGCCGTGCGGAAGTTCCTCGATGACCTTCCTCCAGGGTGAGAGACGCCGGTCGGGGGACGCGGGTTCGCCGCGCCGGACGCGGCAAGTATAGCGCGGCGCCGGACGCCCGGGACGACTGCTCCGGCGCGTGAGTGACTAGCGCGGAGCCGGCTGCCCGAAGCCGAGCCGGCGTACCTCCTCGACCAGTTCGTGGCCGCTCTGCTCGCGCACGCGGCGCTTGACCTCGGCCGCCAGCGCGACGATGTCTGTGGCGCTGGCGCCCGGCGAGGCGACGAGGAAGTTGGCGTGCTTCTCGCTCACGCAGGCGCCGCCGAGCCGGAAGCCCTTGAGGCCGGCGTCCTCGATGAGACGGGCCGCCGGCAGCTCGCGCGACGGGTTCTTGAAGAAGCTGCCGCAAGAGGCATACTCGAGCGGGTGCTTGCTGCGGCGCAGCTCGGCGTCCCGGGCGATCTCCTCGAGCAGGGCCGAACGTTCGCCGCGGGCGAGGCGGAACACGGCGGAGAGCACCGTGAGCTCCGGCAGTTGCTTGAAAAGGCTCGTGCGGTAGCCGAACTCGAGCGCCGCCGGCTCCTTCACGTGCTCGCTGACGCCGTCGAGAAGGTGGACGCCCACGAGGACGTCGCTCACGGCGCGTCCGTAGGCGCCGGCGTTGCCCACGACGGCGCCGCCGACCGAGCCCGGGATGTTGCCGGCGAACTCGAGGCCGGCGAGACCCCGTTCGGCGAGGTCGGTGACCAGCCCGGGCAGCTCGGCGCCGGCCTCGACCTCGAGGTGCTCGCCGTCGATCGTGTATGCCTCGTTGCGCGCGAGGACGGTGAGCCCGGGAAGCCCCGCGTCGCTGACGAGGACGTTGGTCGCGCGGCCGAGCACGGTGAGGGGGACGCCGGCGCCGCGCGCGGTCTTGACCGCGTGCACGAGCGCGCCGGTCGAGGTGGCCCGGTAGAGATACTCCGCCGGGCCGCCGACGCCGTAGGCGCAGAGCGGCGCGAGAGGCACGGCCTCTTCGAGGCCGTCCAGCTCGCGCCTCAGCATGTCTCCTCGTTCGTCCACGCGGCAATCGTAGCAGCATCCCGCCGCCCGGCTCACGGCGGACCGGCCCGGCTTGACACCGGCAGGCCGGTCTCCTAAAGTTCCCCAACTCTAGTGAGAAGTAGGATTTAGAGAAAGCGGGTAGTGACGCGCCATGGTCCACCTGTCCAGCAAGAGCGACTACGCGATCAAGGCGCTGGTGCGCCTGGCTCTCGCCAACGGCGACGGGCCCGTGCGGGCGCGCGAGATCTCCGACTACGCCGGCATCCCGCTCAAGTTCCTGGAGCAGGTCATGCACGACCTTCGCCAGGGCGGGCTGGTCACGAGCCAGCGCGGCAAAGGCGGCGGCTACGCGATCGCGCGGGACCCGGCCACGATCAGCTTCGCCGACGTCATCGACCTCATCGAGGGCTCGCACGGCGGCATGGGGCGAATGCGCAGCGTCGACCGGGCCCAGCCCCTGGTCGAGCCGGTCTGGCGCGAGGTACGGGAGTGCACTCGCGCCATCCTCCGCGCAGCGACGATCGCCGGCGCAGCGGAGCGCACCAACGAAGACCCCATGTACTACATCTGACAGGAGAAGAGACGACATGAGCAACGCTGAGACCACGGAGATCCCGCAGGGCTTCGAGACTTTGGCTCTCCACGGTGGCCAGGTGGCCGACCCCACGACCAACGCCCGCGCGGTACCGATCTACCAGACGACGTCCTACGTCTTCAACGACTCCGACCACGCCGCGAACCTCTTCGGCCTGCGCGAGTTCGGCAACATCTACACGCGCATCATGAACCCCACCAGCGACGTGTTCGAGAAGCGCGTCGCCGCCCTCGAGGGCGGCGTCGGAGCGCTGGCCTTCGCCTCCGGCTCCGCCGCCGTGACCTTCTCGATCCTCAACATCGCCGGCTCGGGCGACCACATCGTGAGCGCCAACAGCCTGTACGGCGGCACGTACAACCTTTTCGTGCACACGCTGCCGCGCTTCGGCGTCGGCGTCGACCTGGTCGACCCGACCGACCCGGAGAACTTCCGCCGCGCCATCAAGCCCAACACCAAGCTGCTCTTCGCCGAGACCGTGGGCAACCCCAAGCTCGACACCCTTGACCTCGACGCCGTCGCGGCCATCGCGCACGAGGCCGGCATCCCGTTGATCGTCGACAACACGATGGCCACGCCGTACTTGATCAAGCCCATCGACCACGGCGCCGACATCGTGGTGCACTCCGCCACCAAGTTCATCGGCGGCCACGGCACCTCCATCGGCGGCGTCGTCGTCGACTCCGGCAAGTTCGATTGGTCGCTGAACGACAAGTTCCCCGGCCTCGTCGAGCCGGACGCCAGCTACCACGGCCTCAAGTTCTACGAGGCCCTCGGCCCGATCACCTACATCGTCAAGCTGCGCGTGAGCCTGCTGCGCGACGTCGGAGCGGCGGTGTCCCCGTTCAACTCGTTCCTGTTCCTGCAGGGGCTCGAGACGCTGCCGCTGCGCATGGAGCGGCACAGCACCAACGCCTACGCGGTGGCGCGCTTCCTCGAGGAGCATCCCAAGGTCGGCTGGGTGAGCTATCCGGGGCTGGAGTGCCACCCCAACCACGAGCTCGCGAAGAAATATCACTACCGCGGCCTCTACGGCGCCATCATCGGCTTCGGCATCCTGGGCGGCCGCGACGCCGGCCGCACGTTCGTGGAGAGCACGCAGCTGCTCTCTCATCTGGCCAACATCGGCGACGCCAAGTCGCTCGTCATCCACCCGGCGACGACCACCCACTCGCAGCTCGACGCCGACGAGCAGTTGCTCGCCGGCGTGACCGACGACTTCGTGCGCCTGAGCATCGGTATCGAGTCGCTGGAGGACATCGTCGCGGACGTCGAGCAGGCGCTCGCGAAGGCCTGAGCGCCGGCGAGGCATAGAATGTACGGCGGGCGTCCGCAGGGGCCGCCCGTCGTACACGCTTCGAGGTCGCGATGACAGCCGCCAAGTCTACAGAGCGCAAGGAGATCGGCGACGTCGCCATGGGCCTCGGCGCCGACGCCGGCTCGGCCGGCATCGTGCGCACCAAGAAGGTGACGTTCGACCAGCCCGGGCAGGAGCTGGCCCTCGAGGGGGGCGGCACACTGGCGCCGTTCACGATCGCCTACGAGACCTACGGCAAGCTCAGCGAGCGCAAGGACAACGCCATCCTCGTGACGCACGCCCTCTCGGGCGACGCGCACGTCGCCGGGCTCCACGGCGCCAGGGACAAGCGCCCGGGCTGGTGGGACATGATGATCGGGCCCGGCAAGGGCCTGGACACCGACAAGTACTTCGTCATCAGCTCCAACGTGATCGGCGGCTGCGGCGGCTCCACGGGGCCGGCCTCGGAGAACCCCGCCAGCGGCCGGCCCTACGGCACCGACTTCCCGATCATCACCATCCCCGACATGGTCAATGCGCAGGTGATGCTCGTCGACCACCTCGGCATCGATAAGCTGCTCGCCGCCGTCGGGGGATCGATGGGCGGCATGCAGGTGCTCGAGTGGGCCGTCGCGCATCCGCATCGCGTGCATCTCTGCGTGCCGCTCGCGACCGCCGCGCGCCAGCCTACCCAGGCGATCGCCTTCAACGAGGTCGGCCGCCAGGCGATCATGGCCGATCCGGACTGGCGCGGCGGGCACTACTACGGCGGCAAGTCGCCGGCGAAGGGCCTCGGCGTGGCGCGCATGATCGGCCACATCACGTACCTCAGCGACGCGGCGATGCAGGAGAAGTTCGGGCGCCGGCTGCGCGACGTGCACGACTACTCGTTCACGTTCTCGGCGGATTTCGAGGTGGAGACCTACCTGCGCCACCAGGGGCTCTCGTTCACCAACCGGTTTGACGCCAACACCTATCTGTACATCACGCGCGCGATCGACTACTTCGATCTCACGCGCCGGCGCGGGACGCTCGTCCAGGTGTTCCGCGACGTGACGGCGCGTTTCCTCGTGCTCGGCTTCAGCAGCGACTGGCTGCACCCGCCCTACCAGCTCAAGGAGATCGTGAGCGCCCTGCGCGCCACCCACAAGCACGTGAGCTACTACGAGGTCGAGAGCCACTACGGGCACGACGCCTTCCTGCTCGAGCGCGAGAAGATGGAGGGCATCATCGCCGCCTTCCTCGCCAGCGGCGCCCGCACCTTCGTGCGGCAGGCGGGCTGACGGTACATCCATGCGGCGCATCGACTACAAGCTCATCGAGGACCTCGTCCCTCAGGGCGCGACCGTCCTCGACCTGGCCTGCGGCGACGGCGAGCTGCTCAGCCAGCTGATCCGCGACAAGGACGTGCGCGGCAGCGGCGTGGAGCTCTCCAAGGAGGCCGTGGAGGCCTGCGTCGGCCGCGGCCTCTCCGTGTTCCACGGCGACCTCGACGCGGGCCTGCGCGATTTCGAGGACGGTTCGCACGACGTGGTCATCCTGAGCCTCAGCCTGCAACAATTGCGGCGGCCGCGCATGATCGTGCGCGAGATGGTGCGCGTCGGCGACACGGCGATCGTGAGCTTTCCCAACTTCGCCCATTGGACGGCGCGCGCGCAGCTGTTCTTCCGCGGGCACATGCCGGTGTCGCGGGAGCTGCCCTACAAGTGGTGGGACACGCCCAACATCCACCTCTGCACCATCAGCGACTTCCGCACCCTCTGTCGCGAAGAGGGTCTGAGCATCTTGCAGGAGCAGTACCTGCGCTCCGTGAACAAGCCCGCCCCTCCGCGCGTCGTGGCTCCCAATCTGATGGCGCGCATCGCGATCTTCGCGGTCACGCGCTCCTGACGGGCCGCCCCCCGCCGGCACCGGCGGGCCGGCTTTCAGCGCTCCCGTTCAGCGGGTACACTACGTCTGCGCTTTGCGCCTCAGAGACCGGCGTGAGCGTCACACGCGGCACCTACCGCCACCACCGAGCGAAGGCGGGACGTGCTTCAAGACAAAAGGAGAGACAAGTGCCTCAAGGTAAAGTGAAGTGGTTCTCGTCCGAGAAGGCCTTCGGCTTCATCGAGCAGGACAACGACAACGACATCTTCGTGCACGTCACCGGCCTCGCCGACGGCGTCACTGCGATCGACAAGGACCAGCTCGTCGAGTACGAGGTGGAGCAGGGTCGCAAGGGCCCGCAGGCCACCAACGTGCGCCCCGCGTCCGGCGCCGCCGCGGCCGCTCCCGCCGCTGCCCCAGAGGCAGAGGCCGAGCTCGACGAGGTCGAGCTCGACGAGGTAGTGGTCGATGAGGTCGAAGTCGACGAAGTGGAAGTCGACGAGGTAGTGGTCGACGAAGTCGAAGTCGACGAGGTAGTGGTCGACGAGGTGGAGATCGAAGAGGTCGAAGTCGAAGAGGTAGTGGTCGACGAGGTGGAAGTCCACAAGGCGGAGGCCGACGCGGCCGAGTCCGAGTCCGACGAGGTCTAAGGCTCCGAGCTCCTGAGGGGGCCGGCCGCCGGGGCAGTGCTCGGAGCCCGGCGACCGGCCCTTTTTTCGTCTTCGCCGCCGGTGGGTACCATCCCCACGTCAAACCCGCTTGGGAGGACGCGATGATCGAGGATATCCACTGGCTCGGGCACGATTCGTTCCGCCTCGACGGTACGAGCACGGTCTACATCGACCCCTGGAAGCTGGGAGAGGGCGCGCCGCCCGCCGATGTCGTCCTCGTCACGCACGACCACTTCGACCACCTCAGCGCCGCTGACATCGCCAAGGTGGCGACGCCGGCGACCACGGTCGTGGGGCCGGCCTCGGTGACGGCCCAGCTCGAGGGCGTGAAGACGATCACGGTCTCCCCGGGCGACACGGTCAGCATCGGCGCCGTCTCGGTGACCGCCGTTCCCGCGTACAACATCGACAAGTTCCGCGCACCCGGCGAGGTCTTCCACCCGCGCGCGGCCGGCTACGTCGGGTACGTCGTGGAGCTCGACGGCCGTCGCATCTACCACGCCGGCGACACCGACGCGATCCCCGAGATGCGCGACGTGCGCTGCGACGTCGCACTCCTCCCCGTGAGCGGCACCTACGTGATGACCGCCGCCGAGGCGCTCGCAGCGGTGGGCATGATCGAGGCGGCGGTCGTCGTGCCGATGCACTTCGGCGACATCGTCGGCTCGGAGGCGGACGCCGCGCTCCTCAAGGAGTCGAGCCCGATCCCGGTCGAGATCCTGCCGCTCGAGCCGGCGTGAACCCGCAGCGCCCGCTGAGGAGCCGTGCATGAAGGTCGTCCGCGCCGTCCCCACCGAGAGACTCTCGGAGCAGCTCAGCGTCCAGCGCCTGAGCGCCGCTCTCGACCTGCACCAGATGAGAGCGAACGTCTTCACCCTCGCCGAGGGTTCCATGTCGCGGCACATGCACCGCGAGCAGGAAGAGGTCTACCTCGTGCTCGACGGGACGGCGATGTTCGACGTGGACGGGCGCCAGCTCAAGGTCGGCGAGCGCGAAGCGCTCGCCGTGCCTGCCGGCGCCTGGCATCGCGTGGCCAACGCGGGCGCGGGACCGCTGACCTTCTTCGTCGCGGCGGCGCCGCCGGTGGCGGGCGACGCCGAGCTCGAGGGCTGACCAGGAGCGGGTGAGGCGCTACTCGTCCACCCACTCGAGGACGACCGCCTCTTCGGGGCAGGCCTCCTCGGCGCGCTCGACCGCCGCCCACAGCGTCTCGTGGGGCTCCGTCTCGAGGACGTCGGGCAGCCCGTCATCGCGCATGAAGAAGACCTCCGGGCACACCGCCTCGCAAGCCCCCACGCCGGTGCAGCGCTCGTAGTCCACGCTCACCTTCAGCTTCTTCGCCATGGCGTGAGTCTACACCGGCGGGTGGCGGCGCGACGGACGCCGGCCGGGCGCCGTGAGCGGGGCTTCGTTTGGGCGCCGGGAAGCGGGGCCATCCTCCGCCTGGAGGCGCGCTTCGTCGAGTGGCGCAGGAGGAGGTGGCGGATGATCACTGAGGGTGAGCTTGCGCCGGACGATGTCGTGACGACCATCGAAGCCGAGCGCATCGACCTGCGCGCCCCGGGGTCGCCGCTCGTGCTGTTCTTCTACCGCGAGGCCGGCTCGCCGGCGTCGGCCGACCTCGTGCGCGACTTCGACGAGCAGCACTACGAGTTCGACGCCGTGGGCGTGCGCGTCGTCGGCGTCGGCGTCGACGGCCCGCAGCGCACGGCCGCGTTCGCCGCGTCCTGCGGGCTGCGCTTCCAGCTGGTCGACGACACCGCCCGCGAGGTGTGCCGGGCGTTCGGCGTCCTCGACGCCGCGGACAACCGGCCGCACCCCACCACGTTCATGATCGACGTCGACGGGGTGGTCCGGCGCGTGTTCTCCGGCATCCCGGCGTTCGGCCACGCACTCGACGTGGTCGACGACGCGCACGAGTTCTGGGGCTGAGCCTGCCGGCGCCGCCGGCGAGCTCAGCCAAACGACAGGAGGAGGGCTTCGTGCTCAAAGTAGGCGAAAAGGCCCCGGACGTCAGCGGGGCCTCCTATGACGGATCGACGTACGAGTTCGGCGCGCCCGGCAGGCGCACCGTGCTGTGGTTCTACCCGAAGGCCAACACGGGGGGCT
Source organism: uncultured Thermoleophilia bacterium (assembly GCA_903912585.1). GTDB lineage: Bacteria > Actinomycetota > Thermoleophilia > UBA2241 > UBA2241 > CAIXSE01. The sequence goes on from CAIWHY010000107.1 coordinate 11,434, forward strand.
GAACGACCGAAGCCGTTGAGTTCAACGGCCTGCTGGGCGAGTTCCACAAGCTGGACGTGCAGGTGATCGGGGCCAGCATCGACTCCGCCGCCGCCAACAGGAAGTGGGCGGAGAAGTACGATCTCAAGATGCCGCTGATCGGCGACGTCGGCGACCACGACGTGGCCAACGCCTTCGGCGTGTCGCGGCCGCTGGTCGGGGTGGCGAAGCGCACGACGTGGCTCATCGACCCCGACGGAACCTTGCGCAAGATCTACGCGAAGGTGACGCCCAAAGGGCACGCCGCCGAGGTGCTGGCAGCGTGCAAAGAGCTCTGGGGCTGACCTGCGGAGGCGCAGCGCCGCAGGCGATGAGCGCCGGTCGCAGCGCGACGCCTCGCCGGACGCGTAGTCCGGGCGAGACGCCGCGCTGCGGCCGGCGCACGGCGCCGGCGGCGGTGCGCCGGCCCCGGGCAGCCCCCGAGCTCCTTGCACGCCGCCCGCACCACGGCGGCGTGCCCGTTGGGCGTCACC
>CAIWHY010000108.1 GCA_903912585.1 uncultured Thermoleophilia bacterium
CCGAACGAGCCCTTCATCGCCTGGGCGAAAACCGCGATGAACACGACCAGGGCGAGGCCGATCATGAGGGCCGCGGCCGTGGCGGCCGTGCGGCTCGGGTTGCGGCCGGCGTTGTCGCGGGCCAGACGGCCGCTGGTGGGAGCGAGCTTCTCCAGCGGCCAGCCGATGACGCGCGCCGCCGGCCGCACGATGTACTTGGCCAGCATCGCGATGGCGACGAAGAGCAGGAGCGCGCCGAGACCCATGGAGAGCAGGCGGCTGTTGGTCGCCCCGTTGCTGAAGATGCCGTAGGCGAGCGAGGCGCCGCCGAGGGCGGCGACGGCCAGGGCGATCGCCGTGGTGAACTTGGTGAAGCGGGTGGGCGGCAGGGCCGCACCCTCCTGGAGGGCGGCCACCGGCGGCACGCGCGTCGCGCGCAGCGCCGGGGCCAGTGCGGACACCAGCGTCACGCCGACGCCGACGAGGGCGGCGATGAAGATCGTCCGCGGCTGGAGCGCGATGCCGGCAGTGGGGATGTCGGCCCCCATGGCCTTGAAGAGCAAGTTGATGGCCTTGGCCACGCCGAGGCCGGCGACGATGCCGGCGGCCGAGGCGAGCACGCCCAGCGTGAGGGCCTCGGCGACCACGGAGCGGAGCACCTGGCGGCGGCTGGCGCCGAGGGCGCGCAGCATGGCGAACTCGCGACGCCGCTGCGCCACGGTGATGCTGAAGGCGTTGAAGATGATGAACGCTCCGACGAACACGGAGACGCCGGCGAAGGCAAGGAGCATCGGCGTCAGGAAGCCGTTGATCGAAGCGGCCGACTGGCTGGTCGCGTCGGTGGCCGCCTGATCGCCGGTCTTGACGTCGACGGTGGCCGGCAAGGCGGACTTCACGCGTGCCGCGAGCTGCGCCGGCGTGACGCCGGGATCGGCGGAGATCGAGATGCCGCTGAGCTTGCCCGGCTCGCCGCCCCAGCGCTGCACGTCCTGCAGGCGGCCGGCGATGACGATGGTGCCGCCCATGGAGCCGGATCTGCCCCACGTGAACACACCGGCGACCTTGACACGCTGCAGACCGGCCGCGGCGGCGACGGCGAAGCTGTCGCCCGGCTTCAGGCCCTGCTTGTCGGCGAAGCTCTTGATGATGCTGACCTCGTTGGCCGCGTGCGCGTCGCGTCCGGCGACGAGCCGGGCCTGGTTGAAGGGCGGGCCCGGGTTCGTGGTCAGCAGCGTCGGGGCGCCGCCGGTCTGGACGGTCTTGCCGTCCACGATCGCGGCGCCAAGCGTCTGGTAAGCGCCGGCGGCTTTGGCGACGCCCGGCACTCCCTCGATCCGCGCCAGCATCGCGGTGTTCAGCGTTTGCGGGGTGGTGCCGCTGCTGTCCATCGCGGAGAACGCCGTCTTCGGCGACACCTGGACCGCGGTGCCCTTGAACGAGGTGTTGAAGATGTCGGCGAAACCGTTGTAGATCTGGTCGGTCAGCACGTACGTGCCGGTGATCATCGCCACGCCGAGCAAGATGGCCAGGACGGTGAGGACCGTGCGCAGTGGCCGGCTGGCCAGGCTGCGGAAGGCGAGGCGGGTCATCGCGGCACCTCGAGGTCCTTGATGGTGTCGTAGATGGCGTCGCGGGTCATGCGGTCCTCGTCCAGCTCGATGCGGCCGTCCTTGAGGAAGACGACGCGGTCGGCGATGCTCGCCGCGCCGGCGTCATGCGTGACCATGATCACGGTCTGGCCGAACTCGTCGACGCTGCGGCGGAGCAGGCCCAGGACCTCGCCGCCGGTGCGGGAGTCGAGGTTGCCGGTGGGCTCGTCGGCGAACAGGACGGCCGGCCGGGTGATGAGCGCCCGGGCGACGGCGACGCGCTGCTGCTGGCCGCCCGAGAGCTCGGAGGGACGGTGGGTGAGGCGGTCCTGCAGGCCGACGGCCTCGATGATCGTGCGCCGCCAGGCCTCGTCCGCCTTGCGCCGAGCGAGTGAGAGCGGCAGGACGATGTTCTCGTCGGCGGTCAGCGTCGCCAGCAGGTTGAAGCTCTGGAAGATGAAGCCGATCTTGTCGCGGCGGAGCTGCGTCAGCTTCTTTTCCTTGAGCCGGGTGATCTCGACGCCGTCGATGCTGACCCGCCCGCTCGTCGGCTGATCGAGGCCGGCGAGGATGTGCATGAGGGTGCTCTTGCCGGAGCCGGACGGGCCCATGATGGCCGTGAGCCGGCCCTGCGTGATGTCGACGTCGACGTCGCGCAGGGCGTGGACCGCGGCGTCGCCCTTGCCGTAGGTGCGCGTGAGTCCGCGGGCGCTGACGACCGGCCGCGGTGCTGTGGCGAACGCCCTCTCGAGCTCGTCGATGCGGGGTGCCCGACGCTCGCGCTCGCTGGTGATGACTGGGTTCATGGTGCCTCCTCCGGGTGCATGTACGCGTCGTGAGGCGAACGCTACGCGCGCCGGCCCGGCGGCGAATCGCCCGGCGGTGGTCAATCGCCGGGGGCTTGAGAGGGACATCCGGGGGTCCGGTGCTACCCCCGGCGGGGGAGCCCATGGACTTGCGGGGGGACGGCGGCGGCGGGCGGCCCGACTCTTGGCCTCGCGCTCGCTGCGGTGCCTACCACCGCCGAGGTAGCGGACGCCGGGGACTCCGGGCGGCGTCCGCAATGAGCACCCGGGCGGCGCTCGCCACGAGCGCACCGGCGGCGCCCGTCGACCGGCGCCAGCGCGACCGCGTTCTACAAGTCGATGCCCGCCAGGAGCTCGTCTGCGACGCGGCGGAACTCGCGCGAGCGGGTCCACATCGCCGGGGTGGCCGCCGCCGGAGAAAGAGGCGCGGCGGCACTGCGAGATCTGCGCCGCGAGCGCCGCCTGCCGGGCGTCGAGCCCGGGCAGCAGCTCGTCGGCGCTGCAGCCGGTGAGGAGGACCGGGCAGCGCACGTCGCCGAGGCGCCCGGCGAGCGGGTCCCATCCGCCGGACGCCGCCAGGCCGAGAAGCGACGCGGAGTCGGCCGCGACGACGTTGTGCCAGTCGCGGCCGCGAGCGATGTGCTCGAGCTCCGCAGGCGTCAGCCGTTCGGCGCAGCTGTCGGGACCACCGCCGCGACCTGCCCGGGAGCGTGCAGCGCCGTGAGCGGCGCCGCGACTCCTCCGCTCCTTCCGGGCAGAAGCAGCAGCAGACCGTCGCGGGCGAGCCGGCCTCGCGATAGGCCAGGCGACGGCCCTGCCAGACCAACGAACCCATGGATGCCGTCAGCCCGGCAGAGATGCCGCCGCCTCGGCGCGGTCCGCCGCGGCTCGGCCGCGGTCCGCCGACGCCTCGGCGCGGGCGCGGATCCCGCGCAGCATGCGCTCCTCCATGAGGAAGTGCACCGGCTCGAGGAGCACGGGCTTGGCGAGCTTTGCCGCCGTGGTGTCCGCCCAGGCGGCACGCGCGCGAATGAGCAGGCGCGTCGTCCGCTCGTCGAGCGGCTCCAGGTAGAAACCCCAGCTGAACGCGAGCTCCCCCCGGAAGAAGTTGCCCGGCTCCTGCGGAGGCTCGCCGGGCGCGCCGGCCAGGATGACGAAGGCGCGCTCGGGCTCCATGACGGCGATGGTGAGCTTCATCGCGCCGTCCGGATCCAGCGTGACGAAGTCCTCGCCCGCGCGCAGGTCCTGCCACTCCTCGTGGACCCGGTCGGCGTTGTGGATGTCGAGGCGGAAGACGTTCTCGAAGAAGTCATAGCTGTAGAAGCCGCCGCGATTCTGGCCGATCTGCACCAGCCACGGCCAGACGGCGGCGGCCGGGGCCGCAACGGTCACGGCGCGGGTCGTCACGTACATGGGATTGTCCACGAGCTGGTCGCCTGGCATCGGCCGGACCACCTCGTCGTCGCTGGCCCCCCACTTGAGGACGCGAGGGACGAGCGCCGCCCAGGCGCCCACCGCGGCCGCTCCGAGGAGCGCTCCCGCCCTGGCGGTCGTGCGCACGGCGTGTGCCATCGTCAACCTCCTTTGCTCGGGGCGGTTGCGCCGCCCCTGTCGCTGTCGTCTATCGCGGCCGCGAAAGCGGCGGCCACGACCGCGGCGCCCACGTCCGTGAAGTGCACGCCGTCCGTGGTGAACGGACCTTGGTCGCGGCCGGCCGCCGAAGCGAACGCCGGCCGCAGATCGAGCGTCGCGGCGCCGCTCACGCCGGCGGCGAGCGCGGCGACCGCGTCGCCGATCTCGGCGGCGCGAGCCTCCCACACCGAGCCGGCCGCTTCCAGCACGAGCGGCCGCACGCACACGAGGCGCGCGGCCCGCGCTGCCGTCCACTCGATCAGCTCCTCGTAGTCTTCGCACAGGCGCGCGAGGCGGGTCCCCCAGCCCCAGCCGCCGCCCTCGCCGGTCGCGCTACCCTCGGCGGTCGCACCGTCCTCGCCGGCCTCATCCCAGGCGCTCATCACGGCGTCGTTCGCGCCCACCCATACGAAGGCCAAGTCGACCGGCTCGAGACCCGCGGAGCGCATGCGCAGCAGCAGAGCGCTCACGGTGTCGCCGGCGCGGCCGTGGTTGAGGAGTCCGTCGCGCGGCCGCAGGCGCGCGAGCAGCGGCAGGTACGCCGCGCCGGGCCATCCTTCCGTGAGGCTGTCGCCGAGGAACGCGATCTTCATGGCCCGAGTCTACGTCGCGGTGGCTGCCCGGTGTAGGCTGGCGGGGTGAACGAACACTACCGGCATACGCAGTTCGGCTGGTCGCTGATCGCCATCGTGGTCGGCGTCGGTCTGCTGGAGCTGACCGTCGTGGCGCTGAGCACGGTCTCAACGATGGCCATCACGCTGGCCGGTGCGATGGCCGCCATCTTCGCGGTGCTGCTCGTGATGTTCGCCACGCTCACCGTGGTGGTGGACGACAAGGCCCTGCAGCTGCGGTTTGGCGTCGGCCTGCTGCGCCGCGTGGTGCCGCTGGGCGACGTCGTCGCGGCGCGCGCCGTGCGCATCCCGTGGTGGACCGGCTGGGGCGTGCGCGCAGTGTCGCACGGCTGGCTGTACCGCGTCGGTGGCCGCGACGCCGTCGAGCTCGAGCTCGACAACGGCCGCGTGGTGCGCGTGGGCAGCGACGAACCCGCGGCGCTGCTCGCGGCGGTCAAACGGATGGTCGGGACGAAGGAGGGACCGTGACCCCCAAGCACCACACCTGTGACGACGACGCCGGCGTGCCGGCTCCCGGCGGACTGGAGATCTTCACCACGCGCCTGATGCTCCACGGCGTGCTCAGCGGCAGCTACCGGCGCTTCGTCGACGGCATGGGTCTGCGCGGCGACGAGCGCGTGCTCGACTTCGGAGCCGGGGGCGGGGCCGCCGCCCGCCACCTTGCCAAGCGTCTCCAGGGGGTCGGCCACCTGACCTGCGCCGACATCTCGCCGGCGTGGCAGGGCGTGGCGCGCAAGACCTTGCGCGCGTACACGAACGTCGATTTCGTCCTCGGCGACGTGCGCGAGCTGGAGCTGCCGGCGGAGAGCTACGACGTCGTGGTGATGCACTGGATGTTCCACGACGTCCCCGCGGCCGATCGGCGGCCGGTGCTCGCCGCGCTCGTCGCCGCGCTGCGTCTTGGCGGCAAGCTGTTCACGCGCGAGCCGTCGCGCAAGGAAGACGGCATCGAGGTGACGGCGCTGCGCAACCTCCTCGGCGGCGCCGGCCTCAGCGAACTGCGCAGCGCCAAGGGGTCCTCCTTCTGGATGGGACCGCACTATGCCGGGGTCTGGGAGAAGCGCACGGGCTGAAGTGCATGGCGCAGGCTGAGGTGCGCCCGCGGAGCGATGAGCCTCGCAGCACGACCGCCTGCGATGAGACGGGCTGCCGTTGAAACGGCCGGCGACACTGTCGCCGGCCGTTCCGGGTGCAACCTCCACCCCTTCAGGGACTCGCCAGAGTTCCTCCTGGTCTCCCGACCAGGTGACCCCACAACGCACGAGGGTCGGCAGACCCTTCGCACCGCCCTGAGGTATCTCGCTCCCCGCGGTCCATCGGCGGGTCGGCGCGAGAACCTACGCCGCCGGCTGCTGCTGCGTGACGCAGTGGACGTTGCCGTCGGCCTTGGCCAGCTCCATCGTCTGAAGCTGGACGACGTCGCGACCCGGGAAGAGGCGCGCGACGATGGCGCGTGCCTCTTCGTCGCGCGGGTCGCCGAAGCCCGGCATCACCACGCCGCCGTCGGCGACGTAGAAGTTGACGTAGCTCGGTGAGAGCCGCCGTCCGGCCCGCTCCGGCCGGGCCGGTCGCGGGAGCTCGACGACCTCGAGCGCGCGGCCTCTGGCGTCGGTGGCCGCGCGCAGCCGCCGCAGGTTCTCCTGGATGGCCCCGTGCTGCGGGTCCTGCGGGTCGTCGCAGGCGAGCGCTACCACGACGCGGGGTGCCGCGAAGCAGGCGAGGTTGTCGACGTGCCCCCCGGTGTTGTCGTGCTCGAGCGCGCCGGTGAGCCACACGACTTGGCGAGCGCCGAGGTACTCGCAGAGGAGCGCCTCGGCATCGGCCTTCCCGAGCCCGGGGTTGCGGCGCGGGTCCAGGACGACGTCCTCCGTCGTGAGCAACGTCCCCTCGCCGTCGGTGTGCACGGCGCCGCCCTCGAGCACGAGCGGCGCGGCGAAGCGCCGGGCGCCGACGAGGTCGAGGATCCGCCGCGCCATGTTCGAGGTGCGCGCGTAGTCCGCATAGATGCCGCCGTAGGCGTTGAAGCGCCAGTCCACGCCCGCCAGCCCGCCGCGTCCGTCCACGAGAAAGGTCGGCGCGCTGTCGCGCGCCCAGGAGTCGTCGCTCGGCAGCTCCACGACCTCCGCGCCCGGCGTGCCGGCGAGGGCGCGCCGCGCCTGCCGCAGGTCGGCGGCGTTCGCCGTCATGGTGACCGGCTCGAGGCGGGCAACGGCGCGCGCGATCTCGACGTACGTCGCGCGCGCCCTCTCGATGTCGTCCCAGTTCTCCGGCCGGCACGGCCAAGCCATCCAGCAGCCCGCGTGCGGCGCCCATTCCGCCGGCATGAAGAAGCCGGCTTCGCGCGGTGTGGCCACGCTCACCTCCAGGTCGCCGGGAGCATATCGCAGGCGCGGCAGAGCGCGGCGGAACGCCTCCGGGAGCGCGCCGCGGAACGCTTCCGGGAGCGCGCCGCGGAACGCCGTCGATCGCTCACACATCGGCTACAGTACGGACATCCGGCGAGGAGGGACCATGATTGCAGGCATCCGGCTCTTCAACGCGCGCTCGGTGCGCTGGCTCGACGTCGGCGTCGTCGTGTGGATCGTGGTCTGGGCGGCGCTCGGCGTGCTCATCTGGCACGACATCCGGGCTCAGGCCGAGCTGAGCCAGAACGTGGTCAAGATCGGATCCGCCGTCCGGGACACCGGGGACGCCCTCGGCGTGGTCGGCGGACTCCCCCTGGTGGGTGGCAGCATCGGCAGCTTCGCCGACAAGATCAAGAAGACCGGCCAGGACGTGATGACGAGCGGCGAGGCCAGCCACTCGGGCATCCTGCGCGTCGCCGTCGTGAGCGGCCTCGGCGGCGGCCTGCTGCCCGCCGCGCTCGTCCTCCTGCTCTACGTGCCGGTCCGGCTGGCCTGGCGACGTGACGTCCGCGCCGTTCGCGCCGGCCTCGCTTCGTCGGCCGCCGACCCGGCGTTCGAGCACTACCTGGCGCGCCGGGCCGTCGACGTGCTGCCGTGGGACGGCCTGCGCGCCGTCAGCGGCGACCCGTGGCGGGAGATCGCCGCAGGCGAGTTCCGCGCTCTCGCGGACGCCGAGCTGGCGCGGCTGGGGATCCAGCGCCCGTAGGGACGCGATCCGTCTCGCGCCGGCCTCAGGGCCGGACGCGGAAGGGGCGCCCCCTCAGGAGCGCCCCGTAACAGAGACCGTTGGAGAGATTCCGGCTTTCGGCAGCTTCCGGAGCTCTAACGAAAGTGTGCCCGCTTGCGGGCGCCGGTAACCGCGCCATTGTCGAGTCCGGACCCCGACCTCCCTCCCCTGGCGCCGCGGTGGTAGAGTCACGCGGGGGTTCCCAGAGGCGACGGCCGGGAGGTCGCGTGGCGCGCGAAGTGACGAGTGGCGGCGGCCGGGTCGGGCGGCGGTCCGCTCTGGCCGCGCGACCGATCGTCGTCCTCGCGCTCGTCGCGCTGCTGGCCGCCGGTCTGGCCGGCCTTTGGGCCGGCCCCGCGGCGGCCAAGTCGTTCTCCATCACCGACGTCACCATCGACGCGACCGTGCAGCCCAACGGCGACGTCACCGTGCACGAGGCGCGGACGCTCGACTTCTCGGGCAGCTTCCACTACGTCTTCTGGGACTACAGCGCCAAGGGCTCGGACGGCATCAAGGTCACCGGCGCGTCCGGTCCGACGAGCGCCTCCGCTTCGGCTCCCTATCAGCTGAGCAACGACTCTCAGGCGGCCTTGGGCGTGCAACTGGCTCCCGGCACCTACAGCGTGCAGGACACCACGACCGGCGTCCGCGTCCAGCTGAACTTCGCGGTCGCCGACGCGAGCGCGACCTTCGGCGTCGACTACACGGCGCTCGGCGCCGCCAAACGCTGGCAGGACACGGCAGAGCTGTACTGGCAGTTCGTCGGCGCCGAAACGGCGGTGCCGGCGGGTCACGTGCGCATCACCGTCCACCTGCCGCCGGGCGTCCAGAAGAGCGAGGTCCGCGCCTGGACCCACGGCCCGCTCTGGGGCAACGTCGCGATCCAGCCGGACGGCAGCGTCGTGAGCACGGTCTCGCCGCTGCCGGCCTACACGTTCGTGGAGTCCCGCATCCTGTTCCCGGCGTCGGCGCTGCCGCAGGCCAAGCCGCGCTCGGCAGCGCCGCTGGCTACGGTGCTCGCCCAGGAGAAGACGCTCGCCGGCCAGGCCAACCGCGAGCGCTGGCTGGCGCGCGCCAAGGTCGCGTTCTGGGGCCTCGTCGGTATCGGCATCCCGCTCGTCGCGCTGATCCTCGTGATCGTCCTCTACGTGCGCTTCGGCCGCGAGCCCAAGCCCAAGTTCCAGGCGCCGTATCTGCGCGACATTCCGGAGCCCTCCCTGCCCCCGGCCCTCGTGGGCTTCATCTGGCGCATGGGGAGCGTGGGCCGCGAGGACGCCACGGCCACCTTGCTGGACCTCATCGACCGCGGCGTCATCGACATCGAACGCGTGGAGTGGCAGGAGCAGCACCTGCTGGGCGGCAGCTCGGGCAAGACCAGCTACAAGCTCACGCTGCGCGAGGAGAAGCTGGACGGCCTGCTGCCCTACGAGCACCACCTCGTCAACTTCCTGTTCACCGAGATCGCCGGCGGCTGGAGCTTCGTGATCGCCGAGCTCAAGGATCTCGCCAAGGCCAAGCGCACGGAGTTCGCGGCCGGCTACAAAGAGTTCACCGACATGGTCGGCGAGGA
>CAIWHY010000109.1 GCA_903912585.1 uncultured Thermoleophilia bacterium
CTGAGGCCTGTCTACGCGAAGATGGTCTTCCAGTCGTCCTTCATGCTGGCGACGACCCAGCCCTCCGTTGCCGCCAGTCCATGCGCCTTCTCCGCGCCACCGTCGTAGGCGTATTCGCGCTCGGCATCGTCGTGATGGACGAGCAGGCCCAGCGTCGGACCCTCATGCCCGCCGGCGTACCGGAGCATCGGGATATCGCCATCCGCGTTGCCGGCCGCCATGATGGGCCTGCGGCCGACGGCGCGGTGGATGTGCACCGGCTTGCCGGGACCATCGTCCGCCGGCTGCTCGATCTCTCGCGTGCGCACCACCTGCGCCAGGCCCCGGGCGTCGTCCACGTACTCGAACGTCACGCTGCTCCCGATGGCCTTGGCGCGCGGGATGTCGTAGATCTCCTCGCAGACGGCGCGCATGAAGTCACGCCCTCCTCCCGAGGTCAGGTAGACGTCAAAGCCGGCGCTCTGCAGGTAGTGGACCAGCTCGACCATCGGCCTGTACGTCAACTGCTTGTAGGGCCGGTCGAAGCGCGCGTCCCGCGCGGTGCTCAGGAACTCCAGGACGTCCGCCTCGAAAGCCTCGACCGTCATGCCTTCACAGCCCTGGGCGAAGGCCGCGGCCAACGCGCGGTAGCCGCTGGAGTCGCCCGCGGCGTAGTCCGCGGCGACCTCGGCCAGCCAGGCCGCGTCCTGCTCGTAGACCGCCTTGAACGGCTGGCGGTCGCGCAGAGTCGGGTCCTCGGCCGCCATCCGGCCGATGGTGCGCAGCCCGTGCAGGACCTGGATGTAGGCGGGCTTCTCCAGCCACAGCGTGCCGTCGTTGTCGAAGGTGGCGATGCGCTCGGCGGGCGGCACGAACGCCGCGCTGCCCGCCGTGGTCACACGCGAGACGAAATCGAGGATAGCGCGCTTGGCGGCGCCCTCGTTCCAGGATGCAAGCGGATCTGTCACGCTGGTGCCTCCCCCCTCTCGGTCAGCTCAGCAGGCCGTTGATGCCTTCGACCAGGAACAGCAGGCCCATGAGCCCGAAGACGACGATCAGGATCACGCGGTTGTGCTTCATCAGCCAGGCTGAGAGACGGCCGAGCTGCTTCCTGGCCCACACCGGCCGCACCAGGTAGACGATCAGCGGCAGCACGATCGTGCACGTGGCGATGGCGACGAAGAAGACCAGCGCGCTGATCTGCACCGACTTGCTGAGGCCGGACTTCACGATGTCGTCGACCCCGGTGGTGAGCAGTGCGTAGTTGGTGAGCGAGACGCCGAGCGTCACGCCGGCGACCAGCCCGTTCTTGTCCAGCGCCTTCATCCATCCGGGGTCCTTGCCCTCGACGGGCTTGCTGCGCCACTGCTGCACGGCGACGGCGAGGAAGATGAGGCCGAAGGCCACCTGCACTCCCCCACCGCCTGAGCTCGTCGACGAGCTGGTGGAGTTCCCGGCGATGGTGATGATGACCGCGCCGACGGCGAGCATGAGCACCCACATCGTGACGATGAAGTAGAGGGCGTTGCGCTTGGCGTGAGCGGTGGACAGCAACGCCACGCAGGCCATGATCGGCACCGGGTTGACGGCGATCGCCAAGGCCGGTGCGACGAGGCTGGAGTACAGCTCTGAGCTGGTCACCGGCGTTCCCTTCCCTGGTCAGTGCGACACCGGTCGATGGGCTCCGGTCGATGGGCTCCCATCATCGCGCGAGGAAGGCCATGATGAGGCCCGCGACGAGGGCCACCGTGGCGGCGATGATGAGGAGGACGTAGTAGAGGCCCCCGGCCCCAGACGGTTCGCTCGATCTCATCCGTTCGCTCCCTTCGCGGCGTCCTCTGAGGGCGCTGCCGGGGCTTCTGCCCCAGTCTTTTCAGCCGCGACGGGAAGCGCCTGGTACGCACGCAGCACGTCGCCGACGCCCTCGAACACGTGGGCTTCGCCGATGACCTCGAGCAGCCCGTCCCGCTTCAGTTCCGCCAGCACGGGCTCCTGCACGTCGGTCGCCACGAAGGTGATGCCGCGGCGTCCGAGATCCTCCAGCGTCGCCTTCAGGACGGCCGACCCCGAGAAGTCCAGGTCCTCGACGTTGCCGGCGGCGAGGCAGAACCAGCGCACGGGGCCGGCGCTCTTGGCGATGAGGTCCCGCACTTCCGCGGCGAACCGGCTGGCGTTGGCGTAGTAGAGGCTGGCGCCGAAGCGGTAGACCAGGAGGCCCTGCGCCGCCTGCTCGCCGGAGGCGACGGCGTCGTCGCCCCAGTCGCCGCCCTGCTTGGGGAACAGCACGCGGTCGTATGGCCGGTAGCTGTGCCGCAGGTGAGCCACGATCGAGATGACGATCGCCAGGATGATGCCCTGCTCCACCCCGACGAAGATGACGGTGACGGCGGTGATCAGCGCCACGACGAACTCCGCCGGCCGCAGCCGCAGGATCTTGCGCATGCCCTTGACGTCGACCAGCTCGACCCCGATGAGGAACACCACGCCGGCGAGCACGGCGTTGGGCATGTAGCCCAGAGGCACCGTGAGGAACAGCAGCACGATGATGACGACAAGCGCCATCGTGAGCTGCGCCAGCTGCGAGCGGCCGCCGGCGTTGTCCACCATGGCCGTCTTCGTGGGGCTCCCGTTGATGACGAAGGTGCCGGTGAGGCCGGCGCCGAGGCTGGCCGCACTCAGCCCGATGAGGTCGACGTTCTCGTCGAAGTCGTCGTTGAACTTGGCGGCGTACGCGCGCGACGTCGCGGCGCTCTGCGCGAGCACCACGACGAAGATCGAAACGGCCGTGCCCACCAGCTTCACGTAGTCAGCCGACGGGATGCTCGGCCAGGTGAGGCTGGGGAGGCCGCTGGGGACGGTGCCGAGGGTCGACACGCCGTGCGCGCTCAAATCGAGCGCGTAGCTCGCCACGATCGCCCCGATCACGGCGATGAGCGCCCAGGGGATACGGTGCATCAGTTTGCCGCCGACGAAGATGATGAGGATGACCGAGATGGAGACGGCGAACGTCGTCCAGCTCACCTGACTCCAGTCCTTGAAGGTGTTGACGACCTGGGCGATCGGCCCGCTGCCGCTCTTGGGGATGCCGAACAACCCGGAGAACTGGCCGCAGGCCACCTGGATACCGACGCCGGTGAGGAAGCCGATGAGCACCGTGCGCGAGAGGAAGTCGGCGAGAAAGCCTAGGCGCAGGATGCGAGCGAGGAGCAGGAACGCGCCGACCATGAGCGCCGTCATCCCGGCGAGGGCGACGTACTGGGGCGAGGCGACCGTCGCCAGCCCCGCGAGGCCGGCGAACATGATCGCGGCCGACGCCGAGTCGGCTCCGGCCACCAGGTGTCGCGAGGAGCCGAGGAGGGCGAACAGGATGACGGGCAGGACGATCGTGTAGAGGCCGGTGATGACCGGCATCCCGGCGATAGAGGTGTAGCCCATGACCTCGGGGATGGCGAGGCACGCCAGCGTGATGCCGGCGACGATCTCCAGCGGCAGGCGCTTCTTCTCGAGTGGCCTCACTCCCTCCAGGAGCTGCACGGGGAAGCGCCGCTTCGTCTTGGGCCTGGCGACCGCCTTCGCGGCGTCTTCACTCATGGGACCTCCTGTCGGGCGTCCGACCTCGTTCTGCGGGCATCAGTCTGCGGCCTCCGGTCCGGCCCCGTCCGGCGCGACCGGCGCGCGCCCAGCGAGATGCGCGACCAGGATGTAGGCGCTCACGAGGAACACCCACGCCGGGAAGACCAGGATCACCCACGGGAACTGCGTCACGACGAAGAGCAGGACCAGCGCCACCGCATACGTCAGCAGCGCCATCCACCTGGGCATCACGCCGGTCCGCAGCCACAGCGTCGCCTGGGAGATCTGGAAGATGGCCGCCATCCGCAACGCGTAGATGTTGAAGATCTGCGCGACGATCTGGCGGGCGTAGAGATAGGTGCTGCTGGCGGCGAACCCCGATGGGTCGTGCGCGTAGCTCGCCACGATCGCCCCCGCGGAGGCGGCGGCCGCGAACACCATCGCCAGAAAGAGCAGGCCGCTGCCGAGGAACACCGTCGAGAAGAACTGGTCCTCGAAGCGCCCGAGACGCTCCCGCACGACGGCGATGAACCACAGGAAGAAGAGTCCCGCGAAGGGCACGAGGGTCAGGGCCAGCTTGAGCTCCCCGGCGCCGGCCTTGAGCCACGCGCCCGTGTCACCGGTGAGGTCGCCGACGCTGCGCCGGATGAGCGTCACGCTCAGGCCGAAGAGCAGCGCGAAGAGGATGCCGGCGATGGCGCCGGCGATGGGCGTCGCGGCGCGGCGCTCGACCTTCGCCGTGACGATATCGGGGGTCGCCGGCTCGCTCAGCGGTCCTCCATCAGTCCTTGCTGCGCCCAAGCCACCCGCGCACGGTGCGTACGGGCAGCAGCAGGTAGACACCGATGACGACGTAGAGGGCCACCCCGACGTAGGGCTGGATGAGCCCGGCGATCGTCGCCACGGCGTAGAAGATGAGGCTCGGCGCGAGCTGGTACTTGACCCGATTGTCCTCCTGGCGCTCCTCGGCGGCGGCGTCGCCGAACAGGCCCTCACGCTCGGCGTACTTGCCCAGCACGATCAGCATCAGGCTCATGAGGAAGAGGATGATGCCGTAGAAGGCGACCGCCGTGCGCTCGCCGCCGTGCTCCGTGTCCACCAGGCTCAGGTACTCCGACATCACCCTGGTGGGGAACGGCAGGAAGGCGACGAGCAGGAGGAGGAGCAGGTTGAGCCTCAAAAAGCCGGCGTCGACGCGCTCGAGAGCCTCGGTCAGCGCGTTGTGCTCGATCCACACGAGGCCGATGGACATGAAGGAGATGAAGTAGGCCAAGTACACCGGCCGCTCGCGGAACAGCTCCGACAGCAGATGGCCGCCGGCGTGCTGCGGCACCGCGATCTCGATCACGAGCAGCGTGATGGCGATCGCGAAGACGCCGTCGCTGAAGGCCTCCAGACGGCCCTTCTTCTTGTACTCCCTCAATGCCGGCGGCTTCGCCACTCCAACGACCTCCTCGGACGGGCCAGCTCGCGCCGGCCACATGATAGACGCCTAGGCAACGCTCACTTCCGCGCCCCGTTCACGCGTCACGACAGGCCGCCGATCCCCTTGCCGATGAGCGACACGCCGAACACGAGGAAGAGGACGACCATCACGGTCGCGTTGTTGGCGGCGAGCCACGACTTCCAGCCGTCGAGGACGTCGCCGGCCTTGTCGCCCATGCCGAGGTACACCCCGACGGGCGCGACGATGCCGAGGCTGCCGACGGCGACGAGCACGATGAGCGCGACCGTCTGCTCGACGCCCGACAGCCCCGCCTGGGCGATGCCGGCGGCGGCGGTCGCGTTGAGGATCAGGTTCTTGGGGTTCACGCCCGACAGCAGCGCGCCGGCGGCGAGTGCCTTGCCCGGCGTGAACCCGTCGAGCGCCTTCATCCACTTGGGCAGCGGCGCCTCTTGGCCGGCCCTGGGCCGCTTGCGCCACTGGCGGAACGCCGCCAGGAGAAGCAGCAGGCCCAGGAGCAGCTTGATGGCGCTGACCGTCTTCGACGGGCCCGACGACTCGGCGATGCCGGCCGTGTTGGCGATGATCAGGACGATCGCCCCGACGACCGCCAGGCCGAGCACCCAGCCGCCCAGGAAGGCGAGGCCGTTGCTGCGCGCCTGCGGCGTGATGAGCATGAGGATGACGGCGATGATCGGCACCGGGCTGATGGCGATGCCGATCGCCAGCGGGAGCAGGTCCCCGATCGCTTGACCCATCTAGACTCCCTCGACCGCCGCCAGCCGCCCCGACTTGACCGCGGCGGTGAAGGCCTCGTAGTCGCGCTCGTTCTGGTCGGCGTAGCGCTCCGAGAAGTCCGTGAGCGAGAGCTCGAACCCGTCGCTCTTGCCCAGGTACGCGGCGATCGCGACGGGGTCCCCCGAGCGCGCGTGCGCCCGGGCGAGCGTCCATCCGCACTGGCGTGCATAGAAGGCGAGGCTCATGGGAGTCATCGCCTCGACGACGACCGAGCCTTTCATGTCGCGCAGCTGGCGCCAGTACAGGAAGCGGCCCTCCTGCACGCCTTTGGTCCAGCCGAGGTAGATGTCGCTCGCGGCCTGCATCATGCGCTGCCCGTGCACAACGCGCGAGCCGGGCTGGTGACGGCTCTTCGGCAGGTGGTCTTCGAGCACCGAGGCCGTCGCCTCCTTGACTTGCAGGAACAGCGGGTCCTGCCCGTCGCGCCCCTGGAGGAGCGCGATGAAGGCCCGCGTGCCGACGCTGCCGACGCCGACGACCTTGCGCGCAACGTCGACGATCTCGAACTTCTCGAGCAGGTGGCGGCGGTCGCTCTGCAGCGTCGCCCGGTAGGCGCGGAACTCGGCGCGCACGTAGTGCTCGAGCTGGTCGGGGTCGACGCCGTAGGTACTGACGTCGAGCTCGCGGAACGGGACGACGACCGGCGGCTGGCTGACGATGCGGTGCTTGCCGTCCACGACCTCGGTGAGCTTGGAGAGCGCCTGCAGGCTGTCGCGCGTGTGCGCCTTGGCGGCGATCTGCCTGGCGCGCCCCTCAGCCTGCTTGGCCGTCTTCTTCTGCGCCTTGCCCTTCAGGGCGCTCTCCGCGGTCTTCATGGCCGCCAGCAGCTCGTCCTCAGAGAGGCGGGCGTACCAGATGTCCATGGTGCGCATCTCGGCGAACTCGGCCATGGCGCTGCGGTAGGCGCTCACCGAGGTGCGCGTGACGTCGCGCGCGTCGGCCTTGCCGAAGCCGTTGTTGCGCGCCGCTATGGTGAAGCTCGCGGCCATGCGCGCGACGTCGTACTCGAACGGCCCGGGCAGCGTCTCGTCGAAGTCGTTGAGATCGAAGAGCAGGGTGCGCTCCGGGGAGGCGAAGACGCCGAAGTTGGAGAGGTGAGCGTCGCCGCAGAGCTGGGTCGTGAGGCCGGCCCGCGGCGTGTCCTTGAGGTCGGCGGCCATGATCCGCGCCGCCCCGCGGTAGAAGGTGAACGGCGAGACCATCATGCGCCCGTGGCGCACGGGTACGAGGTCGGGCTCCCGCCTGGCGTCCTGCTCTTCCAGCAGCGCGACTGGATCGGGCCGGTCCGCCGCCGGCTTCCACTTGAGGTGGCTGGACGGCGGCGTCTGCTTGCGCAGTTCCTTGCCCCGCGCGCGACGTTCCTCGAGGCTTGGGTGGGCTATCTTGGTCGCGTCTGTGGGCACGGGCCCCTCCTGTTCTGATGAAGCCCCGGCCGCCGGCACAGGGGGCGCCGGCGGCCGGGCGGGGTGGCGGTCGTCACGATGGGGAAGGTGCTCCCGCCGCGTCAGTCCTTGCTGTGCTTCTTGGCGCCGAAGGCCTGCTTGAGCTGCTCTTCCTGCTCCGCCGTGAGGTTGGAGCGCACGAGCTTGGCGTCCGTGCCGGTGACGGCGGCCATGAACTTGTCCTCCGTCATCTGGCCGATGAGCAGGAACCAGCCGGCCTTGCCCGGCGGCACTGCGTCGCCCATCTCTTCGAGCACCTGCTTGTCGATGCCGGTCTTGCCGAGCTTGCCGAAGAGGGCGCCCATGCCGGCGCCGATCGCGAGCCCGAGGAACGGGATGAAGAAGAGCAGGCCGAAGAGCATGCCCCAGAAGGCGCCGCCGAGGGCGCCGGCGCCGACCATGCCGTGGCCGTGCTTGACGTGCGGCTTGCCGTCCGGGTCGCGCACGACCTCGGCCGCGTCCTGCAGCTGGACGATCATGTCCTTCTGCATCTGCGCCAGGGTGGCGCCGAAGCTGTCAGCCTCCGCCTCGGTGTCGAAGCCGAGGACCATCAGTTCGCTCATCTGTTCTCCTGTCGTGGTCGGTCGCTTGTCCAGGCTCCCGCGCCTGGTTGAGGACTCCCGTCAGCTGTACCGCCAGGGGCGCGTCACGAGCATGTAGATGCCCCAGATGACCAGCCCGATGATGCCGAGCCAGATGAAGAACCTGAGGTTCGCAAACACTATGCCCGCCACGACGAAAGCCA
>CAIWHY010000110.1 GCA_903912585.1 uncultured Thermoleophilia bacterium
CGGCACCCTCGACCTGCGCGCCGTGTTCCGCGAGATCACGTCCAACCTCAAGGACATGGTCGACTACGAGGCGCTGGACATCAGACGCCTCGATGCGGGCGCGCGCGAGCTCGTGTCCATCTACCTGCGCGACGACCAGCAGGAGGCGGTCCACGCCTTCCGCTACTCGCTCGACGAAGGCGTCGGCGGATGGGTCGCGCGGCACAACGAAGCGCAACTGGTGAACGACATGGTGCACGACCCGCGCGTCGTCACGGTGACGGGCACCGACGAAGACGAGCCCCAGGCTTCCATCATCGTGCCGCTCGTCGTTCGCGGCGCGGTCACAGGCGTCCTGTCGATCGATCGTCACCAGGGGCGCGTGTTCGACCAGTCGGAACTCGAGCCGGTCAAGCTCTTCGCCAATCTCGCGGCGATCGCCATCGACAACGCCAGTTCCTACGAGGAGATGCAGCGCCAGGCGATCAGCGACGGCTTGACCAGCATCTTCAACTACCGCCACTTCCACGAGACGCTCCAGCGCGAGGTCGGGCGGGCGGGGCGATACGGCGAGACGTTCTGCCTGCTGATGATGGACCTCGACCACTTCAAGGTGGTCAACGACACCATCGGTCATCAGGCCGGCGACGAAGTGCTGCGCGCCGTCGCCGGCGTGCTGCGCGCCTGCTCGCGCGAGTCGGACTTCCTGGCGCGCTACGGCGGCGAGGAGTTCGCCATGATCCTGCCGCGGACGTATCTCGAAGAGGCGCAGTCGCTGGCCGAGCGCATCCGCGCCGCGGTGGAGGAGCTCGTCCTCGACGGCGCCGACCTCCACGTGACGATGTCGATCGGCGTGGCCGCCTACCCGGAGTCGGCGCTGGACAGCGACGGCGTCCTGGGCGCCGCCGACGCGGCGCTGCTGCGCGCCAAGTCGCGCGGCCGCAACCGGGTCTGCCTGTACTCCGGGGGGCAGACCATCCTTGCGGCCGATCTCGAGGGCGACCTCGTCGCGCTGGGCCGCCGGTTCGCGAGTTTCATCGGGCTCGACGAGGCCGAGACCGCCGGCCTGCTCACGGCGCTCGCCGTCCACGAGACCGGCGGCGCCGTGCAGGAAGAGGTGCAGAGCATCCTCGGCAGCGGCAAGAACGGCGACGCCAAGCCCACCGACGTGCGCCGCAGCGCGGTCGACGCCCTCGTCTACGGCAACGAGCGCTGGGACGGCGACGGCTATCCGGAGGGGCGGCGGGGCGCCTCGATCCCGCGCGTCGCGCGCGCTTTCGCCGTGTGCCGCCGCTACGACGTCTCGGCGCACAATGGATCCTCGATCGACGATCTGCGCGTCGTCGCCGCCAAGGAGCTCGACCCCACCATGGTGCAGCGCTTCTCGGCAATGCTGCGCGCGGAGCAGGCCAAGCACAACTAGGCTACGAGACCGCCGCGAACCTGACATACTAGGCGCATGGATAACGTGCGCCCGATCCGTACTCCGCATCCCAAGAAGAAGCCTGCCGCTCCGCGCGGCCAGGCCCGCCGGATCATCCTCGCCGTCGTCATCGCCGCCGTCGTGGTGCTGCTCATCTTCGGCAGCCGCCTGCTGGGCTACTACGTCGACTGGCTCTGGTTCGGCGAGGTCGGGTTCCGCTCGGTGTTCTGGACGCGCCTCGTCTGGCAGGTCGGCGTCGGTGTCGCGGCCTTCGTGCTGTTCTTCTTGATCGTCGTGCTCAACGTGGAGCTCGCGCGGCGCCTGGCGCCGACGTATCGCGTCACCGAGTCCGGCGACCTCCTCGAGCCGCGCAGCGAGCCGGTGCGCAAGTACGTGGGCTGGGGCGGCGTGGCCGTCTGCGCGATCGCCGCCTTGTTCGCCGCCATCTCGGCCTCCACGGAGTGGCAGACGTACCTTCTGTACTTCAAGCAGGCGCCGTTCGGCCAGAAGGACGCCATCTTCGGCCACGACATCGCCTTCTACGTGTTCTCGCTGCCGATGTGGCAGTCCATCCAGGGCTTCGTGCTCGGTGCCCTCGTGGCCGCGCTCGTGTTCGCCGCCATCGTGCACCTCATCATGGGCGGCATCGACTACAGCGCGAAGCCGGGCGGCGCAGCCGGCGCCGGCGGACCTGGGGCGGGAGGGCCCGGCGAAGCCGGCCCCTCGAGCTCGCCCTTCGCTCGCGCCCAGCGCGCCGGCGCCCCCCAGATGCCGCAGATCGACATCAAGCTCGGCGGCCGCGCGGTGGCCCACCTCTCCGGCATCCTCGCGGCGATCTTCGTCGTCGTCGGCGTCAGCCAGCTGTTCCGCGGCTGGGGCCTGCTGTACTCGACCGCCGGGGCCATCTACGGCGCCGGCTACACCGACGTCCACATCCGCCTGCCGCTCACGTACGTGACGCTGGCGATCGCCATCCTCCTGGCCGCCGTGCTCGTGTGGAACATCTGGCGGCGACACCAGTGGTGGCCCATCACGATCGCCGCGTGGATCGTCGTGCTCATCGTGCTGCAGGGCATCGTCCCGGCGGTGTACCAGTCGCTGATCGTCAACCCGAACCAGCTCACCAAGGAGCGGCAGTACATCGGCCGCAACCTCGTGGCGACGAGGGCTGCATACGGTCTCAACCAGATCACGCAGGCGCCGCTCAACCCCAAGACGCCCTTGACGCCGGCAAAGCTCGTCGCCAACCAGGCGACGCTCAACAACATCCGCCTCTGGGACCCCGGCACCCTGGTGGCGAACTACAAGCAGCAGCAGGAGCTGCAGCCCTACTACTCGTTCCTCGACGCGGACGTCGACCGCTACACGGTCAGCGGCGTGTACACGCAGACGATGCTCTCTGCCCGGGAGCTCAACATCGCCGGGCTGCCGGCCTCGTCGCAGAGCTGGGTCAACCAGCACATCACCTACACGCACGGCTTCGGCGTGGCGATGTCGGCCGTGAACCAGGTCACCAAGGACGGTTCTCCGGACTTCCTGATCCAGGACATCCCGCCGGTGAGCGCCCCCGGCCTGGAGATCAAGCAGCCGCGCATCTACTACGGCGAGCGCGGCACCGGCTACAGCCTCGTCAAGACCAACAACAAGGAGTTCGACTACCCGGGCGCCAACAACACCGACGTCTACACGAATTACACCGGCAGCGGTGGCATCCCCATCTCGTCGCCTCTCAACCGCCTCGCGTTCTCCGTCAAGTACGGCACGCTCAAGTTCTTCTTCACCTCGGCGATCGAGAGCCAGAGCCGCATCATCATCCGCAACGACATCACCACGCGGATCAAGGCGGCGGCGCCGTTCCTGCAGCTCGACCGCGACCCGTACATGGTCGTCGCGGACGGCCGCCTCTGGTGGATCCAGGACGCCTACACCACCACCAGCCGCTACCCCTACTCCACGCCGCAGAACGGCATCAACTACATCCGCAACTCGGTCAAGATCGTGGTGGACGCCTACAACGGCACGATGAAGTTCTACGTGTTCGACACGCGGGACCCGATCCTCAGGACCTACCAGGCGGCGTACCCGTCGCTGTTCACGCCCAAGAGCCAGATCCCCCAGGCCCTGCTCGCGCACGTGCGCTACCCCGAGGACCTCTTCACGACGCAGGCGGACGTGTACTCCACTTACCACGTGAACAACGTCGACGTCCTCTACAACAAGGGCGACCAGTGGTCGATCCCGACCAACGTGTCGCTCTCCGGCGCCGGGCCGATGGCGCCCTACTACGTGATGATGAAGCTGCCGGGCTCCGCCAAGGAGGAGTTCCTGCTGATGCTGCCGTTCGTGCCCAACACGCGGCAGAACATGATCAGCTGGCTGGGCGCGCGCTCGGACGAGCCGCAGTACGGCAGGTCGCTCAACTACCTCTTCTCCAAGAGCTCGCTCGTCTACGGCCCGAGCCAGGTCGAGGCGGCGATCAACCAGAACCCGGACATCAGCGCCCAGCGGACCCTCTGGGGCCAGCAGGGCTCGCAGGTGATCATGGGCAACCTGCTGGTGGTGCCGATCGAGGACTCGCTGCTCTACGTCCAGCCGCTGTACTTGGAATCCACGCAGACGCAGATCCCGCAGCTCCAGCGCGTGATCGTGTTCTACCGCGGGCCGGCGACGGCCGCCAACGGCAACAACGCCAGTCAGTACGTGGCGATGGAGCCGACGCTTGCTGGGGCGCTCACCGCCGCCTTCGGGCAGGCGATCCTGCAGGGCAACGCGTCGGGCGGCGCCGGCGGCGGGACGACCGGAGGGACTACGGGCGGCGCCGGCGGCGCCGGCGCAGGCACGCTCAACGCCGCGGCCCGCGCCCTCATCGCGCGCGCCAACACGCAGTTCCAGGCGGCGCAGAAGGCGCTGCAGGCCGGCGACTTCTCCGGCTACGGCCGCCAGATCAAGGCTCTGCAGGCCACGCTGAGCGCGCTGCAGAGCCTCCGCTAGCGGCTCCGCTCGCGCGCCACGCGCCTCCGCTACCTCGACGGCCTGTCCCCGGGCGCGAGCCTGAGCTGTCACCTGAGCAGCCTACGCGAGTAGACAGATGTACCTATAGGTATCCGTGCCCGCTGCCGATAGTGGGTTATAATCATCCGCTACGGGGTTCCTTGCTCAGGGACTCGACGGCAGCTTCTGGCGAAGCGATCGGCCGTCGAGAGGGGGTAGCAAGCTCGGAGCCGTAGAGAACCTGGCGAGATTGGGGCACGACGATGATGAGTTCGCCTCGGCCTCACGAAAGGGCCGGCCGCGCTACGCACCCGAGCCGCGCTTGTTCGCGCGGCTTCAGCCTCGTCGAGCTCCTCGTCACCATCGTGCTGGCCGGCATCATCTTCGCGGCCATGGTGCCGCTGTTCGTCTCTGCGCTCAAGAAGACGGGCGGCGACAACTCCCGGGTCACGGCCATGAGCCTCGCCCAGGACCGCATCGAGAAGATACGCCAGCTGCCATACGACCAGATCTCCGCCAACCCGACGGACCTGACTTCCTCGCCGAACCTCTACAACCAGTCGAGCTTCGGGACTGCGACCCCGAGGCCCTTCCCCACGACCTACTCGGCGCTCGGCAGCGCCAAGACGTACAACATTGCCTACACGGTGATCCCCCACGCGAACTACAAGGACGTCAACGTGACGGTCACGTGGCTCGGATGGGGGCCAAACTACACGACGTCGATGGACACGGTCGTCATGGATCCCTCGGCCACGAGTGTCACTTCGACGTCCAATCCCTACCCGACGCCGACCGCCGGCTACACGCTGACGGTCGCGTTCAAGGACGCGACACAGGTCATCTCTCCCGGCGTCACGGTCACCTACAAGGACGCCTTGGGTACGACGCACACCCCCGCGCCCACGGTCCCGGAGACGGTCCCGTTCCCGTCCAAGACATACCAGCTGACCTGGACGGGGCTTCCCGGCGGCTCCAGTACCGTGTACACGGTGACGTGTCGGAGTTCCTACATCTCGTCCCAAGCGCCAGTCTTCCACCTGCTCACCAACGGCTGGATCAAGTTCGATACTCATCCAGGTGGATCATGATGCGGGCGACCATGCCACATCCGGGAGGGCGAAGGAGAACGGCCCAGTCCGGCATCTCCCTCATCGAGTTGCTCGTCTCGATGCTCATCCTGTCCGTCATCACCACCATGTTGATCATGAGCTGGATCTCTCTGCAGAATGCATTTGCGTTCGCGTCGGCCGACAACAAGGCGCGCGCGACAGCGCGCGACGCACTCACCCGCGTCTCGAGCGAGATCCGGGCTGCTCAGCCCCCGAGCGCCCTGAGCACCACGCCCTTCTACCTGGCCGGCACCACCCCGTACGTGTGCGATGGGTACGACTGCATCTTCTACTCTGCCTACAACAACCCGCTTGCGTACTCGTCGAGTGGCGCGTCTGGACTGGGCCCCGTCACCCCCACGGGGAAGCCCCTCCTGACCGCCATCTGGCTGGACACGACCGGAGCCACGGCGCAGAAGCCGCAATCGACGCTGTACTGGCAGCGAGACACGAACATGAACGACGGTCTCGATAGCGGTGACCTGAAGGTCGCTCTCGCTACCGACGTCGTCAATACCCCGACGAGCATGACAAGCAACCCGATATTCACGTACAACCTCTACGACGCAACGAATGGCTACACGAGGACGAACGCTCTCACCAGCCTCAATGTGGCCTCGGTCGTGTCGGTGCAGGTGGACATCGTCGTCGACGCCAACATCAGCCACACCCCGCGCTACATCGAACTCATGACAACGGTGGAACCTCGCAACCAGGGCTCCAACTAGGAGGAGGAGCGGCGATGCACAGACATACCGGAGAGAGAGGCGTCGCCCTGATCCTGCTGCTCGGCATCACAGCAACCTTGATGATCCTCTCGGTCGCCTTGGTCATGCTGCTGGTCAACCAGATGCGTGCAACGGCCAACGCGCGCACGGTGAAGACCTCCTTCTACTTCGCGGAGGCGGCGCTCGACAGCGGCGCCAACGCCATCAAAGCGTGGACCGGCGCTGGCACCTTCCCTACCACCGGCCCTCCCGGCATCAACATCTCGCAGACGGATATGAACACCGAGTACGCAGTCGCGTGCCCGTCGCCTGCGCCGACACCGGTATATCGCGTGTACGACAACGCGGCCACTGTCGACGCGAGCACGCCGAACTACGACGCCAACAATGACGGCAAGGTGTGGGTCGAGGCCACCGTGACCTACGGCACGGGCAAGTACAAGAAGACGAGCCGCCTGCGCGTGTTGATGAGCTGCAACATGACGGACTCGGTCCTCCCCAGGGCCGTGCTGTACGCCGACACCGACATCGTCGCCAACGGCACGAGCGACATCTACGCCCTGGATCCCGACGGGAACGCCTACACGAAGTCGCCGACGCCCTACTGGAACGCAGTGACGGCTGGCGGGAACTTCACGGGCAACGGCAGCACCAATCTCGCGGCGCCGAATCAGACGGCCCAGTCCATCGGCATCAACGTCGTCGGCACCATCTCGCTGCCGGGCATCACCGAGAACGGCATCACTCATGGTCCCGTGGGGCTCCTCAGCGACTACGTCGATCAGGGGCGCCAGTACGCTATGACGACGAAAGCCCAGTCGGGCATGAGCACGGGCGCCCCTCTCCACAACGACATCGCCGCCCCGACCGCTCCGACAGCTCCCACCAAGCCGGTCCAGCCGGGCACGACCATGCCCGCCGCCACGGCGAGCGCCATCCAGGCGGCGGCCAGCACGGGCTACACGGCCACGACGGACCTGTACTACAACGGCAGCCTCACGATCACGGCGGCGAAGACGTTCGCGTTCAAGGCGCTGTACGTGACCGGCAGCCTCACCGTGACGGGCAACGCGACCCTAACGGCCACGTCGCTCTACGTGGGCGGCCTCACCGGCACGCCGTTCAACGTCAGCGGCGCCACGACGCACGTCACCGATTCTCTGGGCCAGCTGTACGTGGCCGGCGCCGCGTCGGTCACGGGCAACGTCACCCTCACCACCTCGTCGGTGTACACAGGCGGGAGCTTCACGCTCAACCCCAGCGCGACCGCCACCGACTCGCTGGGACAGCTCTACGCCGTTGGCGGCGCCGCGATCACGGGCAGCGCCCCGCTCACCACCACGTCGGCGTACACAGGCGGGAGCTTCACGTTCAACCCCAGCGCGTCCGTCTCCGCCTCGCTGGGGCAGCTCTACGCCGTCAGCGGCGCCACGATCTCCGGCACTGTCCCGCTCACCACCACGTCGGTGTACACGGGCGCAGACTTCACGATCACCGGGCCGACAGCGTCCACCATCGATGACTCTCTGGGGCCGATCTACGCCGTCGGCACCGTCGCCATCGTGAACAACGTCAACGTCACCGCGACGGACGTGCACGGCACCGGGGTCGGCAGCAATGTGGACGCCGTCATGGTGACGGCCCCCGGCAGCAATTACACGTCGGCGCCCACCGTGGTGTTCAGCGGCGGCGGAGGCACGGGAGCCGCCGCGACGGCCATCATCAACTCCACCACCCGTGTGGTCACCAGCGTCAGAATGACGTCCCCCGGCAGCGGCTATACGTCGCTCCCCAGCGTCAGCTTCAGCGGCGGCGGAGGCTCGGGCGCCACCGCCACGGCCGTGGGGTGCGGCCTGGCGATCACGGCTCCCGCCGGCACCACCACGTCCGTCGCCGATTCGCTCGGCTCCGTGTATTGCCCCAGCGCCAGCATCGCGATCACGGGCAACGCCGTGATGGTGACGACCGATCTGTACACGGGCGCGAACTTCTCCATCAGCGGCGGCACCATGAGCAGTCTCACCGACCAGTTCGGGCCCATCTACGTCGCCGGGAAGGCCGACTGGAGCGGCGGCAGCGGCACCCGCCTCGGGATAGCGACGACGTCTGCGGTGACGACGAAGGACGTGAACAACAAAGTGGTGTGCGGACCCACCACGCCTGGGCCCATGTTCGCCCAGATCCTGATGGTGGACGGCGACAC
Organism: uncultured Thermoleophilia bacterium; assembly: GCA_903912585.1. Lineage (GTDB taxonomy): Bacteria > Actinomycetota > Thermoleophilia > UBA2241 > UBA2241 > CAIXSE01. Next base: position 8,437 of record CAIWHY010000110.1, read on the forward strand.
GAACGGCAACTACGATGGGGGCAGTGGAGCCTACGACCTCGTGCTCGGCTACGTGTGGGTGGACGGCAACGCCGGCACAGGCAACGTGGCCGTCAACTTCTCGGCGCCCTCGACGGGCACTGCCTCCACGATCATGTGCCCGCTCCTGGCCACGACCGAGAAGACCGTGTCCAACGGCTTCGTGAACTGCGGCACCCTTGCAAAGCCGATGGTCTACTACATGCAGTGCGACAACGACGGTCTCTACAGCAACACCTGTGAGTGGGCCAGCACCGGCACGTTCACGGGGCTGATGGTCCTCATGGAGGCCCCCATCGTGATCGGGGGCTCGGGCAACAACGACGGGACGCATCCGTCCATCATCGGCTCGGTGATGGACGGCACGCCGGTCTCGGCCGACATCACGCTTTCGAACAACGCGAGCGTGGCCTACGATCAACGGGTGATCGCGAACCTGCCGGCCGACCTGCTCTGGATCCTCAATACCAACAAGACGGACAACGTCCCCGGGACCTGGCAGCAACTCTCGGCGAACTGACGGCGGCGCACGGATGAACGCTCGCTGGGGCAGGTCTCCCATCGGCCGCTCGTGCGTGCGCCGCGTGCTCCGCCCCACCTGAGCGACAGGACTGCGCTCGGTACGGGAAGCGCCAGCACCGCGGCGATGATCGCCGAGCAGGGACGAGCTGAACCAGCTGCAACGTCAACCGCGCCGTCCTCGGCCATGCTTGGTCCGCGCGCGAGTGGTGGAGCTCCAGCGTGCTCTCCCCGCCGGGCGCCCGTCTCCAGTACTTCACCAATGGCCACATGGGCGCAGACGTCAAGACCGTGCAAGGCGCGCGCCGTGAGGTCCTTCTGAGACGCTGACCGCGAGCGAGGTGCTTTGAGGGGCGGGCGGCCGAAGGGCCACCCGCCCCTCTCGCGTACGGGCAGCGCCGTCCACGCACAGCGCCTCGGCAGTGGGGCGCAGTCTTCCCGGGCGAGGTTGCAGAGGTGGGGGGCCGGGTATCAAGGTTGCCTATCGTCGCTGCCGAATGCGGCTGGGGACGCTCAGCTAGACTGGACACGGGTGACGGGACGCGAAGTGTCGCCCATTATGGATACACATGTGTCCCTCTTGTGCATTGGCCGGCTCGACTACTGCCGATACCGCAAGGGAGAGAACAGATGCGGGTCTGGCGACCGCGACGTGTGAAGATACCCATGAGCAGAGGAGGGGTGCGAGCAGATGAATCGATCGGCAACGGCA
>CAIWHY010000111.1 GCA_903912585.1 uncultured Thermoleophilia bacterium
CATCAGCCCGGCAGACTACGAACTGGCCGCCGCTTCGGCGGCCTCATGAGGGGCTAGCATTGCTAGCCGAGAACTGTCTGCGAAGACGGGGCAACTCCAACTCCACAGGAGCGCACTCAGTGACACCATATGGTCTCTGTCAGCACGTTAGTTGATGCGCTTGCACGGAGGAGGTCAGCGGTTCGATCCCGCTGCGGTCCACCACCCATTTGCAGGGAAATCGTCCCTCCGCCCCCTCCGCCCTGGCCGCCGACTGCAATCATTCTGCAACCCAAATGCGTGCATTTGGATGTCATGAAATGGGACGCGATGGGGGTCTTTGCGCCTGCACTGGCTGTCCATGACGGGGCACGGAGCGGGTGCAAGGGTCTTCAGGGGGGCGCGGGGAAACTCGCGCCCTACAGAAGTAGGAGGTCATGAAGCGTGGTCGCGACCGAGGGTGACATGAACGAGCGCGGCCGCCAAGAGTGCTTCCCAGATAGGGCAGAGGCCCCCGCCTCGAATGTACGCCCCCAAGGTCGTCACTATCACAACGCTCTCCCTACTCAGCCATGGTTGCTAGCGTCCGATTGGCCTCCTGCACATTCGCGCACAGCCGCGCACGGCCGTGTGCGGGCACCTCGGGCTCGACCGCTACGCCCCGAGGTCCCGGGCCGCGGACTTGCACCTATGGAGTCCCGGTTGGCTGCAGCTGCGCGGGGAGGAGGTTCAGCTGCTGAGCCAGAAAGGCGGCGAGGAGCTCGAGAACACGAGGCAGCGCCGCGTCGTCGTATCCGAGGACGCAGCGATACGAGAGGCTCTCTGCCAGGCAGACGTACATCTGACAGACCTCGTTCAGAGGCGCCGCCGGTTGGAAGACGCCGATATCTGTGCCGCGCTGCAGCACCTCCAGGACAGCGCTCTTCCAGCGAGCAGACATCGTCTGACACTCCGGCAGGTATCGGACATCAATCCGGACAAGATTCCAGAAGTCGAGCCAGAGCATGAACTCGTCCTTGAGTCCTTCGTCAGCCGGTACGGACAGACGAAGAATGTGGCGCAGTTGCGTCAGAGGGTCGAGGGTGTCGTCGCGGAACGGCTCCAGGCTCGATTGTAGTTGTTCGCCGGCCCACATCAATGCCGACAAGAGCACCTCGTCCTTGCTTCTGAAGTAGTAGTGGACAATCGCGCTCGAGACGTCGGCCTCAGCGGCGATGTCGGCAATACGGGTGCGAGCCAAGCCGCGTTTGGCCAGCGCCCGACAGGCAGCCGCTCTAATGCGGTCGACTGTGTGATCGCCGTCGCCCACACTCGGGCGCGCGGTGGGAGCCGCGTGTGACTCGGCATGCCACGTAGCTGCTATCGACGCAATGAGGGCCTCATCAGAGCCACCGCGGACTGCCGCTTCCTGGACGCGACGTGCTATGCGCCATGCTGCCTTGTAATCGATGCCCAGCCGCACGGCCAGTTCCCGGCGAGATGGCGGCTCATCCGTGCCCGCAAGCAGAGCGATCGCCTCGAACCAGGTGGCCAACGGGGTGCTCGAGCCGGCGAACAATGTGCCGGCCGTGGGCCGAATCTGGGTCCCGCAGCGGTCGCAAGTGTAGGCAGGCCTCGATTTCAGACGGTGGAACCGGGTCAATGATCCGCAGGAGCGGCATGTCGCCCTCGATCCATCAGGGGCGTACAGGGACTTCCACAGCCATGTGAGCTGTGGCTGTTCGTCTGGCGCGTCTTTGCTCACGCAGGCTTCCTTCTCCGCATTCTAGGCTGGCGATATCCGCATGTACGTGTTCAGAAGTCACTCTACTACAAGCTTGACAGATTGCAAATGGCCATTATGATGATTGGCGAGTCAGTCAATAGTTCCTGAAGCAGCAGAAATTCTGAGGGGAGACTCGTGGTCATTGCGGGGGACCAATCCGCCATCAAGACCATCGTCTGGGGCGAGACGGAGTGCGCGGCGGTCCATGACGCCTCGTTGCAGCTGCTCGAGGGAACAGGAATCAGTCTCCGGCATGAAGATGCTCTTGAGCGGCTTCGAGGCGCTGGCGCTGCGGTGGAGGGCACCCGCGTTCGCATCCCACGGGGACTCGTCGGCGAGGCCCTAGCGTCGGCACCGCGCGAGTTCTTTCTCGACTCGCGAAGCAGCGGGCTCGGGCTGCACCTACGACAGGGCGAGACGTACTTCGGGACCGGCCCCGACTGTCTCTACGTCCGTGACCTAGCGACCCACGAACGCCGTCTCGCGGAGTTGCGGGACGTGGAGCAGATGGCGGCGTTCGCCGACAGACTGCCCCAACTTGACTTCGTCATGTCGATCGTCCTGCCCGCAGATGTGGACAACCGCTACGACGACCTCTCCCAATTCGCGGCTATGCTCCGCGGCACGGGCAAGCCTCTGGTCGTCTCCAATCCGCAGGCGGGCGATTCGCTGCCGGCCATGCAGGAACTCGCCGGTGTCTGCGGGTCTGCAACGAGCTTCGCCTGCCTCGTGATGCCCTCCCCGCCACTGCAATACGATCACGACGCCTTGGACAAGATCATGGTCTGCGCCATGCGAGGCATCCCCGTTGTGGTTGCGCCGGCCCCCTCTGCAGGCACGACTGCGCCGGCGTCGATCGCCGCGACTGTCGCTGTGGGCACGGCCGAGGCGCTCGCAGGGCTCGTCGTGCACCAGCTCTCGTGCCCCGGCGCACCGTTCATCTTTGGCGTGGGCGCAGCGCGAACGCACATGCGCAGCGCCGTCGATGCCTACTTCCTGCCCGAGCACTTCCTCGGTAACCAGGCCGCTTGCGACCTTGTGCGCACCTACGGCTTGCCGTCGTGGGGCTACGCGGGCATCTCGGACGCCAGTTCGCTCGACGGGCAGTGGACGGCGGAGGCGGCCGTGACGACGGTCCTCGGGGCGATGTCGCGCGCCACCCTGCTTCACGACGTCGGGTATCTGGAATCGGGTATGCAGGGTTCCTATGAGTCCTTGCTGTTCGGCAACGAGATGGTCGGGTACGCGCGGGCGCTGCTGCGTCCGGTCCCGGTCGATGAGCATGCCCTAGCGCTCGACGAGATCGTTGCTGCCGGACCCGGTGGCAACCACCTGGCGTCGAAGTACACGCGCCGGCACTACCGAGAGTCATGGGACTCTGACCTCTTCGACTTCACGGTATTCGACCGCTGGCGCGCGGCCGGAGAGCGAACCTTGCTCGAGCGACTGCAAGAGCGCGTTGCGGACATCAGGTCGTCACCGCGCAGTCACACACTCGCTGAGCAGGTCGAGACTGAGCTCGCGACCCGGCTGGACGAGCTCCGCGTTCGGCTCGAGGCGACGCGACGCAAAGAGTACGCATGAACGCGGATCCTGTGGCGCAAGCCGTCGACGCAGCAATGTGCACACCGCGAGCCGAGCGGCAAGTTCTCGGAGTGGCCTGCCACACGCGACGATGGCCGCCGGGTGTTTGGCAGCACGGCACGCCACCGTGTCGCCGGCTCAGGCTCGCAGCAAGCTCGAGAGGCTGGCGACCTTGGGGCGATCACGAGGCCGGTCATGGCTACAGCTGACATCTCGCTCCGCGGCCGCAGAGCCGGGACTGCCGCGCGCTTCGTTGCCAACCTCACGTGGGCGGACCTTCCGCCGGACGTGGTAGCCAAGGCGAAGCTATGCTTTGTAGACACCATGGCCGCGATGATCGCAGGACGGGTCACGGCGTCTTCGGCAATCGCGGCCAGTCTCGCGTCGGCGTGGTGGCCCTCCGGCGAGGCTCACCTGATCACTGACGGCGGCCGCGTTGCGGCCGTGGGTGCCGCCTTCGCGAATGCAGTTGCCGCGAACGCCGTCGATGTCGACGATTGCGGCATCTACACCTGGGGCCATCCCGGCGCCCAAGTCGTCCCGACCGCACTGGCGCTCGCCGAAGAAGCGCACCTTGACGGCCGCGGCCTGCTGACAGCCATCGTCGTCGGATACGAGGTCGCCTTCCGCGCCGGCCGCTGCATGAACTACGAGCTGACCAAGGTCGCCTCGGCGGAACGTCGCCCTCGTGCCTGTGGCTCGTGGGGATCGCTCGCATGTGCA
>CAIWHY010000112.1 GCA_903912585.1 uncultured Thermoleophilia bacterium
CGAGAACAAGTTCATCTGATCCCACGCACTGCGCTCAGGGGCGGGCCGCCGGCGGCGGGCCGCCCCTCGCATTTGCCCCCGACAATGACGCATCGAAGGAGGACGACGTGAAGGACCTGGGTCTGACCGGCCGGAGCTTCCTCACCATCCACGATTTCTCCCCCGCCGAGATCGAAGGGCTGCTCGACCTCGCGACCGAGCTCAAGGCAGCGCAGAAGCGCCGCGAGCCGCGGCCCGTGCTCGCCGGCCGCGCCGTCGCGATGATCTTCATGAAGACGTCGACGCGCACGCGCGTGAGCTTCGAGATCGGCATCGAGCAGCTCGGCGCTCAGCCGATGTTCCTCAGCGCCAACGACATCCAGTTGCGCGTCGGCGAGACCATCAAGGACACCGCCAACGTGATGAGCCGCTACGTCGACTGCATCATGATCCGCACCTTCGCCCAGCAAGACGTCGAGGACCTCGCCAGGTACGGCCAGATCCCCGTGATCAACGGCCTCACCGACACCCACCACCCCTGCCAGGGCCTCTCCGACGCGCTCACCATCCGCGAGCACTGCGGCAAGCTCCAGGGCACGAAGCTGGTCTACTCGGGCGACGGCAACAACGTGGCTCACTCGCTCGCCGAAGTCGGCGCCAAGACCGGCATGCACGTCGTCATCTGCTCGCCGGCCGGCTACCTGCCGGACGAGGCGATCATCGCCCGCGCGCAGGAAGACGCCAAGGCGACGGGCGCGAAGATCGAGCTCACGAGCGACCTCCAGGAGGCGGTGAAGGGCGCCGACGTGATCTACACCGACACCTTCACGAGCATGGGCCAGGAGGCCGATCACGACGTCCGCCTGGCGGCGCTCAAGAACTACCAGGTGAACAGCGAGCTGCTTGCTCTCGCCGGGCCGCAGGTCAAGGTCATGCACTGCCTGCCGGCGCACTGGGGCGAGGAGATCACCGAAGAGGTGCTGTACTCGCCCAACTCGGTCGTGTTCGACCAGGCCGAGAACCGCATGCACGCCCAGAAGGCGATCATGGCGGCGATCATCTCCTGATACTCAACGCGCCCGGGCGGCGGCCCCCCGTTTCCCCCAGAACGCCCGCCGCCCGGGCCGATTTACAAGGTGACCAGCGATGACACAGACTTCCCCACGCACGACGCTCGGCGTCGCCTTCCGCGGCAAAGCCACCCTGCAGCCGGGACAGCCGGGTACGTTCGAAGAGCAGCACCAGCGATCCTCTGACGCGGCGCCGACACTGTGAGCGGCAGCAGGGGCGCCGGGGAGCGGCGGTACTCCACCGCGATCGTGGGAGCGACAGGCTTCACGGGCGCTCTGCTCGCGGAACTCGTGGAACGTCACCCTTCGCTGGAGCTCGCGCAGGTCTCCTCCGACACCGCGGCCGGTCGCCCGGTGCGGGAACTCCTTCCACGGGTGCGCGCTACCGACCTCGTCTTCCGCCGCCACGACGACGCCGGCGGCGTCGACGCGGCCTTCGTGTGCCTGCCGGACGGAGCGGCCGCGCCGATCGTCAAGCGCCTGCTCGAAGAGGGCGTCCGCGTCGTGGACCTCTCCCCCGACTTCCGCCTGCCCGCCGAAGCCTACGCGCGGTGGTACGGCGAGCACCCCTTCCCGGAGATGCTGCCAGGCGTCTACGGCCTCACCGAGATCAATCGCGAGACCGTCCGCGGCGCCCAGCTCGTGGCCAATCCGGGCTGCTACCCGACTGCGGCGCTGCTGGCCCTCACGCCGCTCCTGCCGCTGGGCCTCGAGGACGTCGTCGTCGACGCGAAGTCCGGCGTGAGCGGCGCCGGCAAGGCCGCTACCGAGAAGACCCATTTCTGCTCCGTGGACTCGGAGGTGCTCGCCTACGGAGTCGCGGGCCACCGCCACTATCCCGAGATTGCGGCGGGCATCGGCGCGGGCGACGGCGGGCCGTCGCTGGTCTTCGTCCCGCACCTCGTCCCTCTGCAGCGAGGCATCACTGAGTCCATCTACGTGCGCGCGGCGGAGACCCCGTCGCCGGAGGACCTGCGCGCCCGCTACGAGCAGGCCTACGCCGGCGAGCCCTTCGTCGATCTGTGCGACGAGCCGCCGCGCCTCCGCGACGTCGTCGGGACGAACCGCTGTCGCATCTTCCCGACGCTCGACGCCCGCTCCGGACGCATCCTCGTGTTCTCGGTCATCGACAACTTGATGAAGGGCGCCTGCGGGCAGGCGCTGCAGAACATGAACCTCATGCTCGGCCTGGCGGAAACGGAGGGTCTCACCTGATGGACTTCACGATCTCACGCTTCGCGCCGCTGCCGGGACATGCGGCGACGGGTCCGGGAAGCGTCGGCCTCCCGGCCGGCTACCGCGCCGCCGGCATCCACGCCGGCATCAAGCGCCGGCGGAGAGACCTGGGGATCCTGGTATCAGACGTCCCGTCGGTCTCGGCCGTCTTCTTCACCACCAACGCCGCGGCCGCGGCCCCCGTGCTGGTCACCCGCGAGAGCTGCGACTGCACGGCGCTGCAAGCGGTCGTCGTCAACTCGGGCAACGCCAATGCTTCCACCGGCAAGACAGGGTACGCGGACGCCGAACGCATGCGTGCGCTTGCCGCCTCCGAGCTCGCGCTCCCGATCGAGAACGTGGCCGTGTCCTCCACCGGGGTGATCGGCTCTCCGCTCCCGATGGACGTCATCGAGCCCGGCATCGCTCGCTGCGCGAGGACGCTCGCCGAGGACGGCGGCGAGAAGTTCGCGGAGGCGATCCGCACGACGGACCGCTCCGACAAGCAGCTGGGCCTGACCGTCGCGACGAAGACCGGCGACGTCCACATCGGCTTCGCCTCCAAGGGCGCCGGCATGATCTCTCCCAAGATGGCCACGACGCTGACGTTCGTGACCACCGACGCAGCCGTGCCTGCAGGGTTGTGGCACGAGATGATGGCGATGGGGGTGCGCGAGTCGTTCAACCGCATCACCGTGGACGGCCAGGAGTCGACCAACGACATGGTGCTGGGATTCGCCAACGGCGCCTCGCGGGCTCGCGTCGGCGACGTGGAGACGGAGCTTCTCGCGCAGGCGCTGCAAGCAGGACTCCTGGCCCTGGCCCTGGCGGTCGTGGCCGACGGCGAGGGAGCGACCGTGACGGTCCGCCTGCGCGTCGCGGGTGCCCGCGACGCCGGCGAGGCCGAGCGCGCGGGCCGCGCCGTCGCCAATTCCCCGCTGGTCAAGGCCGCGGTCTACGGGCGCGACGCAAACTGGGGCCGCGTGATCTCCGCGGCTGGGATGACGCTGCCGCAGGACGCGGCCGGGCGTTTCGCCCCCGACGTCAGCTACGGCGACGTCCTCCTGCTCCGCGACGGCGACCCCGTTGAGCTTGTGCCGGCGCAGGCCGAACGCCTGGAAGCGGTCCTTGCGGACGCCGAGCTGGACATCGCGCTCGACCTGCACCGCGGCGACGCGACGGCCGCCGTGTACTTCTCGGACCTGAGCCACGACTACGTGCGTCTCAACGCCGGCCGGAGGACCTGAGATGCCCGAAGAGACGAACTCCATCGCCACGCTCCTCGAGGCCCTCCCCCACGTGCAATCCCTCTGGCGCAAGACGATCGTTGTCAAGTACGGGGGCGCCGCCATGGTGTCGCGCCGCCTGCAGGCGGAGTTCGCGCGCGACGTCGTGATGCTCTGGTACGTGGGCGTCGAGCCGGTCGTCGTGCACGGCGGCGGCCCCCAGGTCTCCGAGATGATGTCCCGCCTCGGAATGGAGGCCAAGTTCGTGCGCGGGCACCGCGTCACCGACGAGCCGACGATGGAGGTCGTGCGCATGGTGCTGGCCGGCCTGATGAACAAGGACATCGTCGGCCTCATCCACCGTCATGGCGGGATCGCCGTCGGCATCACCGGCGAAGACGGCAGACTCCTGCAGACGGAGCCCATGGAGCACGTCGACGAACACGGCAGGCCGGCGGACCTCGGCCTTGTCGGCGGCGTGCGCGCCGTCGACCCCAAGGTGCTCAAGCTGCTGCGCGGCAGCGTCATCCCCGTCGTCGCGAGCATCGGCGCGGATTCGGCCGGGAAGGCCTTCAACGTCAATGCCGACACGGCCGCCGGGGCCATCGCCGCCGGCGTCGGCGCCGCGAGACTCGTGCTGCTCACCGACGTCCCCGGGCTCATGAAGCCCGGGCCGGACGGTACCGGCGAACGACTCGTCCAGAGGTGCAACACCACCGACGTGGACGCCCTCGACAAGTCGGGAGCGATCACCGGCGGCATGATCCCCAAG
>CAIWHY010000113.1 GCA_903912585.1 uncultured Thermoleophilia bacterium
ATCCGCCCCTCAGGCCACCAGGCCCTTGCACAGCACGACGGCGCCGGGCGCGTCCGAAGCGTACCCGTCGGCGCCGATCTCGTCGGCATAGGCCTGGGTCAGCGGCGCGCCGCCGACGATCGCCTTGGCGGCGAGTCCGGCCGCGCGCAGCTGATTGACGGTGATCTTCATCTGCGGCATCGTCGTGACCAGCAGCGCCGACATGCCGACGACGACGGCGGCGTGCTCCTTGGCGGCCGCGACGAAGTCCTCGGGGGCAACGTTGTTGCCGAGGTCGACGACCGTGAAGCCGGCGCCCTCAAGCATCAGCACGACGAGGTTCTTGCCGATATCGTGCAGATCGCCCTTGACGGCGCCTATCACCACGGTGCCCTTGCCACCAGAGGCGCCAGAAACGAGCAGGGGCTTGAGAAGAGCGAGGCCCTCCTGCATCGCTTCGGCGGAGACCAGCATCTCGGGGATGAAGAGCTCCCCGCTGCTGAACTTGGCACCGACGACGTCCATCGCCGCGATGAGGCCGTTGTCGAGGATGTCGGCCGCCTCTTTGCCCTCGTCGAGGTATTGCTGGACAAGGCGCGCGGTCTCTTCGGCCTCGCCTTCGATCACTGCCTGCTGCAAGCTGTCAAACGCCATCGTTCCTCCAGAATGTCACGTATGTTCGGCTGGGCGCCGCGCCGTGATGCTCGCGCGGCGCCCGTACCGAGGCGGCAGGGAAGTGCCTGGCCGTCAGTTGGCCAGCGCTTTGTCTGCGGCTTTGACGACGTTGTCCATGTCGCGCTTGACGTCCTCGGGCAGTGACAGCGGCTCGAGGCCCTTCTTCATCTCTCGGTAGAGCTCGGTGGCGCGCGTCTGCAGGTCCTTGCGTCCCCCGGCGATCCAGTTGTCGAGGACGTCCGGGACGAAGAGATCGGGGCGGATCATCTCGCGGCAGTGACGCAGCGTGTGCTTGCGACGCAGGTAGTGCCCGCCGGGGCCGGCGCCGATGATCTCGTCCACGGCGAGCGTCTCGTCGTCGACCTCCACGCCGGCCACGGTGCGCTGGATCACGGCAAGCAGGCGGTCGTCGATGATCAGCTCCACCGGGCTCGCCAGGGTCGATCCGCCGAGGCGGCCGGCGCCGTACAGGATGTCTGCGCCGGCCATCGACAGGATGGTGGGCTGCAGCGTCTTCTCGGCGGCGGTCTGGCCGTCGGGGAGGTAGGAGTCGGCCATCATCGCGAAGGTCTCCACCGGGACGTTGAAGGCCGTCTTGCAGAACTGCGCGGTCGCCGCGCGCGTGAGAATCGTCTCACTGCTGGCCAGCAGCGCGTTGCCCGTGCCCAGGTCCATGGTCGTGTTGAAGACGGTCGCGATGAAGGGCAGACCGGGCTTGAACATCTGCGACATGACGAGGAAGGCGAGCAGCTCGACGGATTCGAGCAGGACGGTGCCGGCGATCGTACCGGGGGAGGTGGCCCCAAGCACCGGGAGCGAGTTCGCGGCCACCGGGATGTCGTATTCGGCGGCGCCGAGGAGTTGCGCCATGTCCATGTCTTTGAAGAGGAGCGGGCTCAGTGACGTGGGGTTGATGAGCAGAAGCGGCCGCTTGCGCAACGCCTCTGCGCTGCCGGCGCGGGCGAGCATGAGCTCGAAGAGGTACGGCACGCTCTCGTTGCAGTACGCGAGGAGCATGAGTGGCTTGGAGGTGTTCTGCAGCTGCACGTTGAGGCCGTGCACGTCCGCGGTCTCCGGGGGGGCGTCCATCGGGGTCTGGATCGCGCACACATTGATGTTGGGCAACTGCTCGACAAGCTGGCACCATTCGGCGAAGCGCGCGTGGGTGTTGTCAACGTAGTCGCCGACGTCCGGGTCGAGATAGCGCATCGTCTGCACACAGGTCGTGGAGAAGAACCTGCCCGAGGGATCCGGGACGGTGAAGTCGTGCTTTTCGTCGCCGCCTCGCACGGTCACCGAAGAGGGAACGCTCTTGAGCGCTGCATCGACGTTCTCGCGCGAGAAGCGGACCATCCTCGTCTCACGATCAACCTGCGCGCCGGCCGCGGCGAGCCGGTCAAGCGCTTCCTCGTGATCGACCTTGACGCCATGCGTGCTGAGGATGTGCACCGTCTTCTCGAAGATGGAGTCGATATTGTCCTGAGTTAGAAGTTCGACCCGGAGGGTCTTGGCCATCGGTCTTCTCCTTCACTAGTACTTCTGACAGGCCCAGACGCCGCAATGGGGATCAGCGGCGGGGGGCCAGCCTCGGATGCAGGGGGGTCGAGCGGCTTCCGCAGCACCTGCCCCTCCCGGCGGGACGCGCGGGCGTCGGGGCCGCGAGAGATCGCTACAGCTCCCTCCTCTGGCTCGATTCTCGACCGAAACGCCGACGCCGCGAGCCGTCGCGACGGGGTCTGATGAAACATAACCCCTGCTCGTTCGACCATTCAAGGCCCGCAGAGGAACGTCTTGCATTCGGGACGGTTATGCGCTCTCCAGGTGTCGCACTCCGGCCGCAAGCGAAAGGAGCCAGACGGCTGCACGGGAGCGATGCGAGGCCACATCATCGCGCCTGAGTCGCTGGGGGAAGCTGCGTCAACGAGCGTGCCCCAGGGCCCTGTGGCTAGGCTTGCGCGAGCTCGTTCGCCGCCGCGCCGACCAGGTCGGCGAGCTGGTCGAGACCGCGCTTTTCGAGCCGCCAAGAGGGACCGATGATATTGACGCCCACACTCGGCTGAAGACCGGGTACGGCGCAGGCGATCGCGGTCACGCCCGTTTCGACCGCATCGGCGACTATGTGCGGCCGTGAAGGATCGCTGAAGGCCGCGCCGACCGACGTGCCGTCCAAGGGGACGCGGCGTCCCACCCAGCCGCGGCAGCGCAGCTCGAAACGACTCTCGACCTGGTCCAGATAGAGCGCCTGAGCCGAATCCTCCAGCAGCAGACTCGATGTCTCGCCGCTCGCGTCGCGCAAGCGCGTGAGACAGGGGCGAGCTGCCAGCTGTAGCGCCTCGACCCAACCAATGCGCGACGCGAGCCCCAGGAGACGACGCCCGAGGGCGTACGTGCCGTCGGCACACGCCACGACAAGGCCGAAGTCAGCCAGAGCCGCGAGGATGCGGCCGGCCCACCCGAAGGAGAGTCCGGAGCGCTCGGCGACATCTTCGATGCTCAGCCCGCCGCCCCCGGAGCCGAAAAGCTCGAGTACGGCGATGCCATGTTCGAACTCGAGGCTGTCGGCCCGCGACGCCGACAGTCTCCGGCCGGGCGTCCAGCCTTTCTCGGCGGTCCGGTAGACCAGGTATCCCCGCGTCTGGAGCATGCGCAGCAGATCGCGGAGCGTCGACCTCGGGATGCCGCAGGCAGAGACGATCGTCGCGGCGGGCACCGGAGCAGTCTGCCGGTCCACGTACTCCAGGATGTCAAGCGTTCGTGACGCCGCCCGGGCCGCCTTGGCCGAGTCTGGCGGCCGGTCCTTGCCGCTCATCCGGATCGCTCTGTCCTGGGTGTCCACTGGGAGTCCCTCGGCGCGCGGCGCCTCAGATCCGGCACTCGGCCGGGAGGGTCGGCGTGTCTGCCAGAAGCAGCTTCGTGTAGTCGGCCTGAGGGTCCTCGAGCACGGCGTCGACCAGCCCCAACTCGACGATGCGTCCTTCACTCATGACGGCCACCTCCTGGGCGACGCTCCGTATGAGCGCAAGGTTGTGTGTCACGAACAGCATGGCGACGCCGGTCTCACGCTGGAGCTGGGCAAGCAGCTCGATGATGGCTGCCTGCACCGAGACGTCCAGCCAGGAGGTGACCTCGTCGCAGATGAGCACCGTCGGCTCGGCGGCGAGAGCCCGCGCGATGGCGATGCGCTGCCGCTCGCCACCGGAGAGCTGCTCCGGGTACCGGTTGAGGAGCGACGCGTCGAGAGCGACCTGGTCGAGCACGCGCACCATGCGCTCTTCGCGTCCGTCGCGGTCCAGCTTGAAGAAGATATCGATCGGCTGGGCCAGCAGCTGGCGGATCGTCTTGCGCGGGTTCAGGGAGCTGTACGGGCTCTGGAAGATGTACTGGATCGCCTGGCGCTCGTCACGCGAGCGTCCACGCGATTCGCGCGCCAGGGCTTTGCCCTGGAACTCGACCGTGCCGGTGATCTTGAACTGGTGCAGCCCCGCGATGCAGCGTGCCAGCGTCGTCTTGCCGCTGCCCGACTCACCGACCAGCGCCAGACAACGGTGCTGGCACAGCGTGGCATCGACCCCGTGCAGGATCTCTTTGCTCTGGTAGAACGCCGTCACGTCGCGGACGCTGACGACGGTCTTCTCGTCGGTCTTGCACAGGGCCTCCGCCCTGACACGCAGCTGCCCCTCGGCGACCGGCGCCTTGTCCCGGACCTCCTGCCAGCGCCAGCAGCGTACCTGGTGATCGTCGTCCGATCCTTCGGCAGGCGGGAAATCGGACGCGCACTTGTCGACGCGCCAGTCGCAGCGCGGCGTGAACGCACACCCCGCGACCCGCTGGCCAGGACGCGGCGCCCACCCCGGGATGCCGTGCAGGGCGCGCTCCCCGGTGATGTCCGGGATGGCGGCCAGGAGCCGGCGCGTGTAGGGGTGGAAGGCGCCGACGAACAGGTCTTCTTTGGGGCCGATCTCGACGAGGCGCCCGGCGTACATGACTGCGATCCTGTCGGCGAGGCAGGCGACCACCGCCAGATCGTGCGTCACGTACAGCGCCGAGACGCCGTACAGGCGGGTGAGATCGCGCACGGTGTCGAGGACGTGCGCCTGGGTGGTCACGTCGAGAGCGGTGGTGGGCTCATCGAGGACGATGAGCTTGGGCCGGTTGGCGAAGGCCATGGCGATCGCCACACGCTGCTGCTGCCCGCCGGAGAGCTGGTGCGGATACCGCCGCAGGAAGGCCCTGTCGTTGGGCAACAGCACCTCGTCCATCATCTGCTTCAGGCGAGTCGCGCGGTCGGCGCCTCCGGCGCCGACCGCGTGTTCGTTGAGGATCTCCATGAGCTGGTCGCCGATGCGCAGCGCCGGGTTCAGCGCCGCGGAGGCGTCC
>CAIWHY010000114.1 GCA_903912585.1 uncultured Thermoleophilia bacterium
CGAAGGTCGGCGAGGTCGTCTGCCGCCGGCGACGCACCGTAGAAGATGACCGCGGCCGCGAGCGCGGGCTCCGCGCAGGCGAGCTGTGCCGAGAGCCCGCCGCCCATGCAGAACCCCACCGAGCCGATGCGGCCGGTGCAGCCGGCGTCGGCACGCAGGAAGGTCACGGCGTCGCGAAGCGCGCCGACGAGGCTCGCCGGGTCGCGCCGGAAGAACAGCGCCGCGAACGTGGCGGCAAGCGGTTCGCTTTCATCCGCCGGCAGGGCGGCGAGCGCTTCGGCTCTCGCGGCCTCGTCCCACCACGATGCCGGCGGGATAGTGTCGAGGAAGGCCTTGACGGCCGCGACCCGCGGCGGCTCGAGCGCCGCCGGGCGGCCGCCGCCGAGCGAGTACAGCTCCGGCGCCAGCACCAGGTACCCCGCGCCTGCGAGACGCTCGGTGAGGTCCTGGATGTGCTCGTCGACCCCCCAGATCTCCTGGATGAGCACCACGGCCGGCAGGGCTTCGCCGGCCGGCTCCGGCGCGACGCGGTACGCGCCGAACGTCGCGCCGCCCGACGGGACCTCGATCCACTCGCGAGCAAGCTTCATCAGTACACCGTCACCAGCGTGCCGATGGGATCGTACCTGTACACGACCGCGGCGGAGGAGAACGAGAGCTCGACGCAGCCGAGGCTCTGCGGTGAGCCGTAGGAGCCGCGCAGGAAGCCGTGCCCGGCGTCACCGCCGTTGAAGTACGCGACGGAGGGGCTCCCGGGATCGGGGTAGTGCGAGCCGTCGGGGTTGGTGCCGCTCATCGTCGTCGTGCGGTAGCGCACGTAGACGGGGAAGGTCCCCTTGGCGGTCGGACGCGAGTAGATACCGGTGTTGGCGGGCGTCCTGTAGATGACCTTGCCGTCCTGCCACACGGAGAGCGTCTGCGGCCTGCCGCTCGAGTCCACGAGGACGTAGTCGTAGTGGCCCTTGTGGGCCTTGTGCGCGGCGACCGCGCCGAGCAGCGCCAGCCACACCTTGCGGCCCGCGGTGCCGTCGGCGCTCATGCCGTGGCCGCTCTCGAAAGCCATGACGGCGCCCTTGACGAGCGTCGTGTACTGGCCCTTCTTCCAGAGAGGGACCATGTACCTGGGAATCCCGCTCCAGCGCCAGGTGAACGAGCCCTTGAGGGGCGTCGTCGAGACCAGGTCGGGGTTCCCCGGCTCGCGCGAGAGCGCCGAGGCGCTGCTGGGCGTCGAGCCGACGGGATGGAAGCGCAGCGGCAGGTAGCCGAGCTCGGCCAGCAGCTGCTGGAGGCGCTCGACGGAGCCGGCGCCGCCGACCGTGAACGAGCTGGCGTACGGCTTGACGAGCGTGCCACCGTCGGCGGCGCGCACCCCGGTCGAGCCGGCGGAAATCGTCAGCTTCACGATCGCCCACAGCGGCAGGTGGCCCGCCGGCTTGAAGACGAGCGTGGTGGCGCCGGCGACCTTCCAGCTGCCGGGGACGCTCGGCGACAGCTTGGGATGCGGCGTATCGGCGGCGAGCGCCGCCGAGAAGCTCACCTTGACGGCGCTCCCCGGCCAGACGTTGCCGGCGTTGCGGCTCGGCGTGACCGAGACGACCTCGAGCGCGGCCGGCGCCGGGGTCGTCGTGGGCGAGGCGGTGGGAGTGGGCGAGGCGGTCGCAGTGACGATCGGAGCCGGCGCGGCGACGGTGGCGGGCGCCGCGGTGGCGGCCAGCGCGGCAGCCGGAGCCGGGGCCAGGGGCACGGCCAGCGCGAGCATCAGGGCGAGCAGCCCCGCCGTCGATATCGTCAGTCCAGCGATCGCTTTCTTCACGGGGCTCCTCCCGACGGGTGCGTGCGATGACCGCGGGCGCGTGCGGTGGCCTGCGGGCGCGACGAGTGTCACGAGGCGCCCTGCCCGCGTCTTGGTGGACCATGGTAGGCGGCGGCAGCGGCGACCGCCACCCGAAGGGACGGCAAGTGCCACCCGGAGGGACTGCGGGGCCGACCACAGTGACGCCCGGATGAACGCCCCGGCGGCGGATGGTAGCCTGACCTGCGCAAGGCCGTCGGCGCAGGGCCGGCGGCGTATGCGAGCGCGAAGGAGCAGGGAGATCGGCGACGACAGGCGCATCCCATCGCGTGCTCTGGCCGCCGTCGCCGGCCTCCTCCTGGCCGTGCTGCTGCTCGCGCCGGCGGCCGCGTCCGCGAGCGTCGGCGCGCAGGTCACCTCCATCCTCTCGCGACAGGGACTCGCGGGCTCCGGGACGTCGGTGGGCGTCTACGACCTCACCGGCAAGCAGCCCCTCTACGGCCTGCGCAGGGACGCGCTGCGCCTGCCCGCCTCGAACGAGAAGCTGGTCACTGCGGCCGCCGCGCTCGTCGACTGGTCGGCGGCACATCGGTTCGGCACCGAGCTCTACGGTCCGGTCACCGGCCCGGACGCGGCGGGCGTGCTCGACGGCGACGTGTACCTCAAGGGCCTCGGCGACCCCAGCCTCCGGACGGCGGGCCTCGGCGTGTTCGTGGCCAAGCTGCAGTCCTTCGGCATCACCAAGATCACGGGGCGCGTGCTCGCCGACGACGGCTACTTCGACGCGCTGCGGACGGTGCCGGGGTGGCGGCCCGGCATGGTCCTCTACTGCGGGCCGCTCTCCGCCCTCACCCTCGACGAGGGCTACAGCCCGGGCGGCCGCTACGTCGCCGACCCGGCGCTTTGGGCGGCCGGCAAGCTCACGGCGCTGTTGCGCGCGGCGGGCATCAAGGTCGTGCACGCCGCCGCGCGTGGCGTCGTCCCCACGGACGCGACGCGGCTCGGCGCGGAGAGCTCGGCCACGCTCACGCACATCCTGGCGCGCATGAACAAGGAGAGCGACGACTTCTACGCCGAGGAACTGCTCAAGGGTCTCGGCGCGAGCTTCGGCGGGTCCGGCACGACCGCGGCCGGCGCCACCGTCGCCGTTCAGAACCTCAAAGCTCTGGGCGTGGCGGACGGCTTCCGCATCCGCGACGGCTCCGGCCTCAGCTATCACGACAAGCTCAGCGCGCACGCGATCGTCCGGCTCCTCGAGGCGATGAGCCGGCGGGCGGACTTCGCCACCTACTGGGGCTCGCTCTCCGTCGCCGGCAGGGACGGGACGCTCGCCGGCCGCATGAAGGGCACCTTGGCGGCAGGCAACGTGCACGGCAAGACCGGTACGCTGGCGGCGGCGAGCTGCCTCTCGGGCTACGTCACCAGCGCCAACGGACACCTGCTTGCCTTCTCGATCCTGATGAACGGCAGGGGTCTGTCGCAGACCAGGGCGCACGACGCGCAGGACAAGGTCGCGGAGGCCCTGGCCGCGTCGTCCCCGTGAAGCAGAGCGCCGCGTGAGCGCCGCCGGTCGCCGCCCCGCGTCCCGCGCCACGCTCCTGGCGCTGTCTCTCGGGCACGGCTGCGCCGACACCTGCTCGGGCGCGCTCTTCGCGCTGCTGCCGTTCCTGGTCGTCGAGCGGCACTACAGCTACGCAGCCGCCGGCGTGTTCGCGCTCACCGCCAGCGTCGCCAGCGCCGTCTTCCAGCCGCTGGTGGGCGCTCACGGAGACCGCAGCGAGGCGCACTGGCTGCTGCCCGCCGGTCTCCTCCTCACCGGCCTCGGCATCGGCGCCGTCGGGTTCGCGCACAGCTACACGCTCACGCTGGTCGCGGTGGCCGTCTGCATGGCCGGAGTCGCCAGCTATCACCCCGAGGGCGCGCGCTGGGCGCGCCACTCCGCGAGCGACAGCGTGACCAGCGACATGAGCGTGTTCTCGATGGGCGGCGTCATCGGCTACGCCGTCGGCCCTCTGGTCGTCGCGGCTGTCCTGGCGCCCCTCGGCCTGCCAGGCACGGCCGTCATCGCGGTGATCCCGATGGCGGCGGCCGTTCTCGTCTTCGTGGCGCTGCGCCGCTTCCGCCGGCAGCCCGCTGCCGGGCACGACCCGTCACGGCAAACGCCGGCGACCGCCTCCGAGTGGCGCCCGTTCATCCTCCTCCTGGCGCTGTTCTGCCTCGCCTCCGGAGTCACGACCGGACTGCTCACCTACCTGCCGCTCTTCCTCGTCCAGGCGCGAGCGGCGAGCCCCGCGGCGAGCAATGTTATGACCAGCGTCCTGCTCGCCGCCGCGGCGGCCGGCACCCTGCTCGGCGGCATCGCCGCCCAGCGCCTCGGCCGCCGCTTCGTGCTGCTCGTGCCGCAGCTCGTGCTCGTGCCGGCGATCGCCTTGCTCCCGTCGCTCGGCTACGCCGGCATGCTGCCCGTGGTCGTCCTCATCGGCATCGCCATGAACGCGAACCTCAGCATCGCGCTCGTGCTCGCCCAGGAGTACCTGCCGGCGCACATGGGCCTCGCGACGGGCCTTACCATCGGCCTGTGCAGCGGCCTCGGCGGCCTCATCGTGGCCGGGCTCGGCCTGCTCGGCGACGCCGCCGGGCCGAGCGCGGTGCTCTACGTGATCGCGGCGCTGCCCCTCGCGGTGGCCGCGCTCGCGTCCCGGCTGCGGCGGCCGGCCGCCGCTCCGCCGGGCACCGTCTGGACGAGGCCGGCCGCAGCGACGCGCTGAGCGCGCACCGGGCAGAGGCCAGGCCTTGCCGGTACCCGCTGACGCTCGTCAGGCGACGCCCGCGACCAGCGTCGCCTCGAGCCGCGGGAACGCGCCCAGCACCATGTCGACGAGCCTCCCGACCGGCCGCGTGAGCGCGTCCGTCGCGGGGATGCCGAGCTCGAGCTCGTACAGGACGATCGCCGCGCTGACCTCGGCGTCGGTCATGTCCTCGTGGTTGATCGCGAGGCCGATCACCTTGACACCGGCGAACGCCCGCAGCAGGGCGATCTCGTGGAGCGGCGTCGGCGTCGGCACCTCCGGGAAGTCGCCCAGCATGCGGCGCGCCGGCGCGTGCTGCAGGATGACGGCGTGCGGCCGTCCGCCCCGCAAGATGAAGGTGGACGAGAGGTAGGCGGGGTGGCTGAGCGCGCCCTGTCCCTCGATGACGATCACGTCGGGGTCCTCGGCCTCGAACGCCTCCACGATCGTGGCCTCCACCTCGCCGGAGCAGAACTGGCACGGGATCGCGTCGAGCGCCACGCCGTAGCGCGCGCCCTGGATGATCCCGGTCTGCCCGGTGCCGACCATCACGGCCCTGATCCCGCGCTCGTTGAGCGCCCGGGTGAGGATGATCGCCGTCGTGCGCTTGCCGATGGCTCCGTCGGTGCCGAGCACCGCGATGCGCGGGCAGGTGACCTCGTCGATGCGCCCCGTGAACATGCGCAGGTCCTTCTTGGCGCGCGGGCGGCGCACGTCGAGGATCTCCACACCGTGCTCCGCAGCGGCAACGGCGAACTCCGGGTCGTCGTTCAGGAACTCGTGCAGGCCGTTGACGACGCTCATCCCGCGCGCCATGGCGTCGAGCACGACGCCGCGCTGCGTCGGCGAGAGCAGCCCGCTCAGGGGCGCGACGCCGAGGATGAAGAAGTCGGGCACGTGGCCGGCGGCCGCTACCGCGCCCGCCAGGTCGGCGCAGATCGGGATCCCGTTCGGGACCTCGTCGAGGTACTCTCCGGCGTCGCGACCGGCTTTCGTGCTGTCGATCACCGCGAGGATCCCGTACTTCCCGGAGTGACGCACCAAGCCATTGGCGGTCTTGCCTTCGCCGGTGCCGAAGAACGCTTCCGAGTAGACGACCGCGGTCGTGCCGTTCATCAAGACTCTCCCCGGACGGGCCTGCGCCCGCCGTCGAATGCCGGCGTGAGGTGCAGGAGCCCCGAAACGTCGAGGCCCTCGTGATAGGTGTGGCAGCCGGCGCGCTGGAACAGGCGGGAGCGCCCGGCGACCACCGCCGACGCGCCGCTGACGCGCAGCCACGAGCCCTCGTACAGCCCGAGCACCTGGCAGTCGTTCTCCTCGAGGAACTCGTCGATGCGCTCCTCGCGCGTCTCGCCCATGAAGGTCGAGGCAGGATCGGGGTCGATGTAGTGGAGGTTGATCTGGAACGGGACCAGTCCCAGCGCCGCGAAGCTCGGGGGATGGCAGATCGGCATGTCGTTGGTGGTCCGGATGGTCGGGCAGGCGACGTTGGTGCCGGCGGAGGCGCCGACGTAGCGGGTCGCGCCCTCGCGCACGTGGCGGCTCAGCCTCCCGATCACGCCGAGGGCGTAGAGCGAGTCGAGCAGCCGGAAGGTGTTGCCGCCGCCCATCATCAGCACGTCCGCCTCGAGGATGGCGCGTTCCGGCGCGCCGGACCGGTGCGCCGAGACGACCTCGATGCCGAAGGCGCCGAGCGCGGCCGCCGCCCGGTCGGCGTAGTCGTCCCAGTCCGCCAGCGCATAGGGGACGAAGGTCACGCGGTCGCCGGCCGACACCTCGGCGAAGGCCTCCGCCGCGTGCGAGAACATGCTCCCGCCGTAGTTGGTGGAGTTCGAGAGCAGCAGAAGTTCCATGGCCGCCATTCGTGATGGCTGAGGCAGTGGGTGAGGAGCACGCCCACCTTGGGCGTCCGCGCCGCCGGCCAGCCGACCCGCTGGCTCGCGACAAGGGGAGCACACGCCCGGACGTGCGGCGCGTGGCGTCTGGAGCCTTCCACAAGGTCGGCTTCAGCGAAACGTCCGGCGCGTCCGCGTCTTCCGCTGGAGAGAGAGATCGGAGGGCCGGGCGGCCCCGGAAGGCCGCCCGGCCGAGAAACTCCGGTGAGCCTGCGCTAGACCGCGCTCACCTGCGTGGCCTGCTTCTTGCCGTTCTGGCCGGTCGCCTCCGTGAAGGACACGGCCTGGCCCTCGGCGAGGGTCGTCGCGCCACCCTGGAGCTCGGAGATGTGGACGAAGAGATCGTCGCCGCTCTCACGCTCGATGAAGCCGTAGCCCTTGTCCGCGCTGAACCACTTTACTTTGCCTTCTGCCATGTCAGTCTCATCCTCTCGCCCCACCGGGGCAAAAACGAAAAACGACGCGCCCACCGCCAGAATGCGGTGTGTCACGTCGCAGTCCCACGAGTCGGGATGACTCGCCTGGCACCACCTTAGCACTTCTTGCCCGGGACGCAGCCGTTGACCTGCCGGCAGAGGCGCGGCTCGGCGCCGGCGGAGACGCGCGGCGCGGCCTGGCCCTAGGGCAGCAGCCGCGCGCCCACGCCGCGCATGGTCGCCACGCCGTAGCCCGATGTGGGCTGGCCGTCGGCGATCACGGCGACGGCGAAGGTGACCCCCCGGCGCTCGAGGCGCGCGACCTGCAGCAGGAGCTCGCCGCGCGCGCTGTGCATCCAGCCGTCCTTCCACCACAGGCGCCAGCCACGTTCCAGCGCCACCTGCGGGATGCCCCAGCCCCGGTAGCGGCCGCGCTCCGAGAGCAACCGGTCGAGGAGCGCGCGCTGCTGCGGTGGCACCAGCCGGTCGACGTGCAGGAAGAAGCGCGCCTGGTCGGCGGCCGTGACCAGCGACGCGGCCCACACGGCCGACGGGGCGAAGCGCTTCATCCCCGCGGCCCGCGCGAGCTCGGCGAGGCCGCCGCTCCCGACCTGCGCGAAGACGCGGTCGGTGGCCGCGTTGTCCGAGCCCACGATCATGCGCGCGAGCAGGAAACGCGCGCGCGCCGGGATGCCGGCGTGGGTGCGCAGGTACTGCACGAGCAGCATCGCCTTCACCACGCTGGCGGAGGAGTACTGCACGTCGTACCCGTAGCCGCGGAGCCGGCCGCGGGAATCGATGACGGCGAGCGCCGTCACGCCGGAGCGGGCGCGCAACCAGCGCTCCGTGGTCGCGAGCGCCGCGGCCGAAGGCCAGAGCGCGGAGGAGGACGCGGAGGAGGCCGACGGTGACGGTTGCGGTGCCGGCGGCAGGCGGCTCGGGGACGCGAGCGCCGCGGAGGGCCGTGCGGCGGCGGAAGCGCCGCCCGCCTGAGCGCCGCTCGCGCCGCTGCCCGAACAGCCGGCGCCGGCCACCGTCAACGCGGCGAGCGCCGCCGGCAGGGCGGCCTTGACGAGAGTCTCGCGCGCCCCGCTGAGGCCGCGTGCGAGGAACGCGATCGATCCACCCACGGAGACCCCCGTCCGGCCGGCTTCGTCGGGACCGCTCGCGGATCATTGTAGGGGAAGTCGAGGAAAGGGGCGCCCCCAGGCGCGCCTCAGATCACGGCCGGCTGGACCTCGGCGAGCTCCATCTCGCCCCACGGCGTGGCGACCCACTTCCGGTCGGGCATCTCGGCGGGGTCGAGGAGAAGCCTGGTACCGGTCTCGGGGTCCTCGATGAGCCCGCACTCCCCGTGCCAGAGATAGTGGGCGCCGTCGATGCCCATGCAGAAGGCTTCGAAGCCCAGCCGCAGCACCTCGTCGCGCGTGTAACTACGGACATGTCCCAAGATCGCTCCTCTCGCCTGTCGTGCGTGGGCCGCGCGACGCCTACCGTCGCCCGGCCTTCACGACAGGTATCGGCAGCGCCGGCCGCAGAGTTGAGAAACGCCGGCGCCCGGAGCTCTCAGTCCTGCGGCTCGACCTCCGGTCCGCGGCGCCGGCGGACGAGCACGACGACCACGACGATCACGACGACCACGGCCGCGATCACTGCGTAGATCAAAGTGCTGGAACCGGTCGTGGCCGCAGCCGCCGCGGCCGCCGGCTTCAGCTCGAGGAACGTGTCGTAGTGGAACGCGGAGCCGTTGTAGCCCGGGAACCCGCTCGGCTCCTTCACGTACCCCGTCCAGTCGGCGGTATTGTAGGCCTCCAGGAACTGCGGGTAGCCGAAGATGATGTAGGGCGACGCCTGGTAGGCGCTCTGCTGCATCTGCTGTACCAGGGCGATGCGCGCCTGAGGATCGATCGTGGTGCTCTGCTCGGTGAAGAGCTGCGTGTACTGCGGGTCGGTCCAGGAGGTGTCGCTCCAGCCACCGATCTGCGCCGGCGTGAGCAGGCTGAGGATGAACTGCGGGTCCTCGGCGTCGCCCTCCCACCACCAGATGATCGTGTCGAAGTCGGGCGTGAAAGTGCTGCCCGTGTAGTTGGCGACGGCGTCGTTGAGCGCGCCGGGGTCGAGGATCTGCAGGTGCGCCTTCACCCCGACCGCCTTGAGCCAGCCGACCGCGAGCTTGCTGGTGGTGACGTTCTCGGGCGTCGTGGCGTCGGTGGCGAGGCGCAGCGAGAGCGGCTTGCCCTGCTTCGTCTCGCGGTAGCCGTCGCCGTTGACGTCCTTGTAGCCGGCCGCGTCCAGCATCGCTTTCGCCTTTGCAGGATCGTAGGTGTACTCCTGCCCAGCCGGCGGCTGCCATGAGAACCGGGAGTAGGGCGGCAGCAGCGTGCTGCCGGGGTCCATGTACCCGTTGTAGGCGACGCCCGCGTTGGTCTTGCGGTCGACGGCGTACTGCAGCGCCTGGCGGAACTGCTGGTCGAGCAGCACGGGGTTGCCTTTGGAGTGGGGGCTGGCGTAGCAGTTGAAGGTGAGCTGCTCGAACGACCACGAGACCGCCGCGTTGGTGGTGATGCTGGGCGAGCCGAGCGACTTGAACTGCGCCGAGGGCACGCCCACTTCGCCGTCGAGAGCTCCGGACTTGAGGTCCTGCACCATCGTGTCGGCGTTCTGGTAGGTCTCGATGAGGAGCTCGTCGATAGCCGGCTTGCCGCCCCAGAAGCCCGGGTTGGCGTCCAGTCTCACGTAGCTGTTGTCCCTGTTCTCGACCACCCGGAAGGGGCCGCAGCCGACGAGCGGCGCCTTGTTGGGGTACGTGGTACCGGCGAGCTTGCCCGGGACCTTCGCCCAGATGTGCTCGGGCAGGATCGGCACCTTCATCGAGAGGATGTCGGCCTTGGGCTTGCTGCACTCGAACACGGCCGTGGTGTCGTCCGGGGCGGTCACTTTGGTCACGAAGGTGAGGTAGGAAGTGAAGTTCGTGAGGTTGTTCTTGATGATGTAGTTGAACGTGAACGCGACGTCGCGGGCGGTAGCCGGCTGGCCGTCCGTCCACTTCATGCCGGGGCGGATCTTGAAGGTCCAGGTCAAGCCGTCCGCGGAGTGGCTCCAGCTCTCGGCGAACTCCGGGCGCGGCTCCAGCTTGGTGGGCTCAAACCCCGTGAGGAACTGGTAGTTGAGGTGGTAGACCAGGTAGTCGACGCCGCTGTAGCCCACGAACGGGTTGAGGCTGTCGACGTTCTCCATCGTGCCGTAGCGGTAGACGACGGCGCCGGGGGAACCGCTCGGCGCCGGCGCCGCCGCGGACGCGGCCGGCGACGCGCTGGTCGCGAACGCCGCGCTCGAGGCGGCGAGCAGCATGCAGGCGGCCGCCAGGGCGGCGCCGGCGATCGAGCGC
>CAIWHY010000115.1 GCA_903912585.1 uncultured Thermoleophilia bacterium
CCGCGCTCGCCGCCGCCGCCATCTTCTACGGCGCGTCGCCGGAGGCCGACGACCTCGCCGGCCTCCGCTGCCCCGTCCTCGGCTTCTACGGCGGCGAGGACCCGCGCATCACGGCCACGGTGCCCGATCTCGCCGCCGCGATGGAGGCTGCCGGCAAGTGCTACGAGTGGCACGTCTACGCCGGCGCCCCGCACGCCTTCTTCAACGACACGCGGCGTTCGTACGACGTGGGCGCCGCGCGCGACGCCTGGGCGCGCCTCCTCGGCTTCTACGCCGAGCACCTCGCCGGCTGACCTACTGCGCGTTGTCGGCCCAGCGTAGCTGGGCGATCGTCGCCGCGATGCCGCCGGCGAACGTGAGCGCGACCACCACGAGGCTGACGGGCGCGATCGTCGTCGCAGGCTTCCCGATCGCGCCGATGAGCTGAGGCACGATCGCCCACGGGAACCACGGCGCCCAGCCGGTATGGCTGAACACGTCGCCGAGCACCAGCATCGCGAGCGCGAACCCGAGCGGCGGCAGGTAGCCGCGGCCGAGCATCGCGATCCAGGCGACCACCGGCACGAGCAGGTAGGCGACGACCGCCGCCAGAAGCGCGTCGCGCACGGCGCTCGCGGCCAGCGCCGGTGAGAACCCGGGGAGCCTGAGGAGGGCGCCGAGCACGAAGCCCTCCACGAGCACGGCGCCGACGAGCACCGCCCACCACACCGCCGCCACCACGAGCTTCGCGAGTGCGAACCAGTGGCGGCCCACGGGCAGCGCCAGCAGGTTCTTGGCCGTCCCCTCGGTGTACTCGCGGCCGAAGACGAAGGCGAGCAGCAGCATCCCGCCCATGCCGACGACCATCGTGAGCATAGAGAAGTAGGCCGGCCACGTCGCCGTGAGCCCTGAGAGGCTGGCCTTGGTGCCGAGCAGGCCGAGCTTCGCGGCGCGGCCCGGCTCGCGCACGATCCACATCATGAGCGCGATCGCCAGCGGCCCCAGCGAGAGCGCCGCGAGCGAGGCCCAGGTGACCTTGCTGCGGCGCAGCTTGAGGAACTCGGCGGCGAGGACCTGCGCGAACATCATCGGGCTCCCCGGCTCTCGGGAATCACGCCGCCCCGCCCGCCGATCATGCCGCCCCGCCCGTGATCCGCAGGAAATGCTGCTCCAGGTCCTCGCGCACCGTGGTGAGCTCGGTGAGTTCGAGACCCGCACCGACGAGCAGCCGCGCCAGCTCCGGCGCGCGGCCCTCCGCCTCGTGGACGCGGAGTTCGCCGTCCGCCAGATCGACGTGGTCGAACCGCGCCGCCGCGAGCAGGCTCGCCGCGCGCGCGGGGTCCGAGACGCAGACTCGTACGTATAGCCGCTCCTGGGCACGTAACTGGTCGCGGTCCAGCTCCTCGATGAGGCGACCCTCGTGCATGATGCCGATACGGTCGGCGAGATGGGCGATCTCCCCGAGGATGTGGCTCGAGACGAACACGGTCACGCCGCGCTCGCGGGCGAGCGACCGCAGCAGCTCGCGGACCTCGACGATCCCGGCCGGGTCGAGCGCGTTGGTCGGTTCGTCGAGCACCAGGAGGTCGGGGTGGTGCAGCAGCGCCCGGGCGAGGGAGAGGCGTTGCTTGTTGCCGAGCGAGAGCACGCTGGCGCGCCGGTCGGCGAGGCCATCGAGCCGCA
>CAIWHY010000116.1 GCA_903912585.1 uncultured Thermoleophilia bacterium
CGACGCCGTGATCGCCCGCGGCTACGCCTCCGACCTGCTGAGCGACGTGCTCGCGCACGCGCCCGAGGGCGGCGTGCTCGTCACGCTGCTGGTGCACCTCAACGTCCTCGCCGTGGCCAGCCACGCCGAGCTCGCCGCCGTCATCTTCGCCGGCAGTCGCCGCCCGGAGGACGACGTGCTCGCCAAGGCCGCCGCCGAGGGCATCTCGCTGTACGTGTCGCCGGCCGACACCTTCGAAATCGTCGGCCGGCTCTACGCGCTGGGCGTGAAGGGGAACCATGCGTGAACGTCTGCGCCGCAGACCTGCACGTGCACACCGCGCTGTCTCCGTGCGCGGACAACGAGATGACGCCGCCGGCGATCGTCGCGAAGGCGATCGCTGAAGGGCTGGCCATGATCGCCGTCTGTGACCACAACAGCGCGCGCAACGCCGCCGCGGTGCAGGAAGCCGCCGGCGACGGCCTGACCGTTCTCGCGGGCATGGAGATCACCTCGGCCGAGGAGTGCCACGTCGTCGGCCTCTTCCCCGCCGCTAGCGCCGCCGAGGCCGCCGGCGCGGAGCTCGCCGGCACTCTGCCGACAGCCGACGCCGAGTACGCCGCGTTCTTCGGCGAGCAGCTCGTCCTCGCCGCCGACGGCGCCCCCGCCGGCGAGGAGCGCGCGGCGCTCGCCATGGCCACGCCGCTCGCCATCGACGAGGTCGTCGACCTCGTCCACCGGCACGGCGGCCTCGCCGTGGCGGCCCACATCGACCGCCGCTCGTTCGGGGTCATCGGCCAGCTCGGCCTGTTCCCGCACGAAGCCGGCTTCGACGCCGTCGAGCTCAGCCGCCACGTGGCGCCCGGCTCCGAGGCCGCGGCCGCGTTCCGCGAGTACGGGCTGCCGATCCTGCATTCCTCGGACAGCCACTACCGGGACGACATCGGCGCGGCGCGCACGACGCTGCACGTGATGGCGTCGAGCTTCGCCGAGCTCGTCCTGGCGCTGCACGGCGCGGACGGCAGGAGCATCGCCGATGCATGACCTTTCACTGTACCTGCTCGACGTCCTCGAGAATTCGGTGCGTGCCGGCGCCGGCACGGTCGCGGTGACCATCGCCGCCGACCACGACGCCGACACGCTCACGCTCGCCGTGGAGGACGACGGACCCGGCCTGCCGGTCACGCCCGACGAGGCGCTGGACCCGTTCTTCACGACCAAGAAGGAGAAGAAGACCGGCCTGGGTCTGAGCCTGTTCCGCCAGGCCGCCGAGGCCGCCGGAGGCGGCCTCGAAATGGGGGTCTCGGACGAGCTCGGCGGAGTCGCCGTGCGCGCCTCGATGAGCCTCGGGAACGTGGATCGACCGCCCTTCGGCGACGTCGCGACCAGCATCATCACGATGGTCGCGACCAACCCGGAGGTGGAGTTCGTCGTGCGCCTGAGCGACGACGGGGAGCGGCTCGAGCTGCGCGGCAGCGAACTGCCGCGCCGCCTCGCCGAGCTCGTCGCCTATCAGGAGGCGCTGTCATGAAGGACATTCTCTGCGAGCGGATCGCAGTGGGACCAAGCGAAGGAGAGGCGCATGAGTGAAGAGGTCAAGGCGTGCACGTGCTGCGACGAGGAACCGACGGAGGAAGAGCTCCTCGCGCGCCTCGACGCGGTGATCGCCGCGTACAGAGGCAAGCCCGGAGCGCTCATCCCGGTGCTGCAGCTCGCCCAGGGCATCTTCGGGTACCTGCCCGAGGTCGCGCTCAAGCACATCGCCCGTGAGCTCCGCAAGCCGTACAGCGAAGTGGCCGGCGTGGTCGGCTTCTACTCGTTCTTCACGACCGTCCCGCGCGGCAAGCACCTCATCCGCATCTGCATGGGGACCGCCTGCTACGTGCGCGGCGGCGTCCAGGTGCTCGACGCCTTCAAGAAGGAACTGGGCATCGACATCGGCGGCACCACCGAGGACCGCGTGTTCTCGCTCGAGATCGCGCGCTGCTTCGGCGCCTGCGGCCTCGCCCCGGTCATCACGGTGGACGACGACGTCCACCACCGCGTCAAGCCCAAGCGCGTGAACGAGATCCTGGCGCAGTACGCCGAGGAGCCCATGCTCGCAGGAAGGAGCGCCTGACATGGCAGACAGGATCACCAGCCCGGACCAGCTGCTGGCGATGGCCGAGAAGGCCAAGGCCGACATCGACCTGCGCCAGGGACGCAAGGAGTCCCAGGTCACCGTCCACATGGGCACCTGCGGCATCGCCGCCGGCGCGCGCGACGTGGTCGTCGCGTTCATGAGCGAGATGTCGGACGCCGGCGTGACCTCCGTGAGCCTTCATCAGACCGGCTGCGCCGGCCTCTGCGAGGAAGAGCCGATGGCCACCGTCACGCTCGCCGACGGGACAATGTACCGGTACGGCCTGCTCGACCGGGAGAAGGTGCACACCATCGTCCGTAATCACCTCGTGGGCGGCACTCCCGTCGACGCCTACCTGATCAAGACCTGAGAGCGAGTGACACGACTATGGCTGATGTGAGAACGCACTTCCTGATCTGCACCGGCGGCGGTTGCATCGCCTCCGGCGCACTCGAACTGAGCGCGGCCGTCCGGGCCGAGCTCAAGGCGCGCGACCTCGCGAGCGAGGTCGACGTCATCGAGACCGGCTGCCTCGGACCTTGCGTCCAGGGCCCGGTCGCCCTCGTGTACCCGGACGGCGTGTTCTACCAGAGGGTCCAGCTCGACGACGTCCCCGAGATCGTCGAGGAGCACCTCCTCAAGGGACGCGTCGTGGAGCGCCTCGTGAGCCACGCGCCCGGCACCGAGAAGACGCAGGCCGAGATGGGCGACATCCCGTTCTTCAACCGCCAGGTGAAGATCGTGCTGCGCAACTCCGGCATCATCGACCCGCTCAAGATCGACGAGTACATCGCCCGCGAGGGCTACCAGGCGCTCGCCAAGGTGCTCACCTCGATGACGCCCGAAGCGGTCGTCGAAGAGGTCCTCGGCAGCGGCCTGCGCGGCCGCGGCGGCGCCGGCTTCCCCACGGGGATGAAGTGGCGCTTCGCGCAGCAGCAGGACAACGAGACCAAGTACATCCTCTGCAACGCCGACGAAGGCGACCCGGGCGCGTTCATGGACCGCTCGGTGCTCGAAGGCGACCCGCACTCGCTCATCGAGGGCATGGTCATCGGCGCCTTCGCGATCGGCGCGCACCAGGGCTACGTGTACGTGCGCGCCGAGTACCCGCTCGCGGTCGAGCGCCTCGAGCACGCCCTCGGGCAGGCGCGCGAGTACGGCCTGCTCGGCGACGACATCATGGGCAGCGGCTTCGACTTCGACCTCGAGATCCGCATGGGCTCCGGCGCCTTCGTCTGCGGCGAGGAGACCGCGCTGATGACGTCGATCGAGGGTCACCGCGGCGAGCCACGCCCGCGCCCGCCGTTCCCGGCGGTCTCGGGCCTCTGGGGCAAGCCCAGCGTGCTCAACAACGTCGAGACCTTCGCCAACATCGCCCCGATCATCCTCAAGGGCTCCGCGTGGTACGCCAGCACCGGCACCGAGAGCAGCAAGGGCACCAAGGTGTTCGCGCTCGGCGGCAACGTGCAGCACACGGGCCTCGTCGAGGTCCCGATCGGCATGCAGCTCGGCGAGCTCATCTACGAGGTCGGCGGCGGCATCCCGGACGGCAAGGCCTACAAGGCCGCGCAACTCGGTGGCCCGTCGGGCGGCTGTCTGCCGGCGGCCCTGGCCAACACGCCGGTTGATTACGAGGCGCTCGCAGCAGCGGGCGCCATCATGGGTTCGGGCGGCTTGATCGTGCTGGATGAGACCGCCTGCATGGTGGACATGGCCCGATTCTTCATGTCGTTTCTCAAATCGGAATCGTGTGGCGAATGCACCTTTTGTCGGATCGGCACCCCGCGAATGTTTGAGATTCTCGACCGGCTCTGTGGCGGTCAGGGCCGGCCGAATGATCTGGCCGAGCTGGAGCAGCTGGCCGGTTTAACCACAGCGGGCAG
>CAIWHY010000117.1 GCA_903912585.1 uncultured Thermoleophilia bacterium
GTCGTTGGTTCAATTCCAACGTCGCCCACCACACTCGCACGACTTCCCATAGAGCTCTTTGGCCTGTTTGCGGCCCTTTTCGCAAGCTGACAGCATTGCGCGCTGCCCCGTACTGCCCGGTGCCGCCGCCCGCGTGCCTGCCACCGCCGAGCGGTCCTCCCGGCCCGGTTCCCGCCCAAGATGAGGTCGCGTCCATCTGGCCGGCGGGAAGCGCGGCGACGACACCTCCTCGTAGAGCAACTGAGGAGCGTCACCCGTGCAAACGTGTGTGGGCTCAGGGAGATTCGGGACAGGCAGGACGATCAGGGCACTTGCGCCCATCGCCGTCGTCCTCGCGCTGCTCGCCTGCATCGGCGTGTTGGCGCCGCCACCGGCTTCCGCTACGCAGCTGCGTCTGGCGCCCCGCTCCTCGACCTTCGCTGCTCCGCTCCGCTCCGCGCATGCGCAGTCGCTGGCCTTTGCGCCGCAGGGGCTCGGCTACCGGCCTTCGCCGCTGGCACCGGTCACGGCGGCGCCCGCGGCCCGTCTGCTGGCCGCCAAGGGGATCATGTCCGGCGTGGGCGCCAGGAAGTCGCTTCCCGCCAAGTTCGACTTGCGCCGCTACCGTCGCGTGAGTCCCGTGCGCGACCAGGGGCCGCTGAGCACGTGCTGGGCGTTCGCCGCCTGCGGGTCACTGGAGTCGACCCTGCTGCCCGCCGAGAAGTACGCCTTCTCCGAGGACCACCTCGTGCTGCAGTCTGGCTTCGACTGGGCGGGCTACAACGGCGGCGGCAACGATCAGATGGCCGCCGCCTACCTGCTGGGCTGGGCGGGCCCCCTGAATGCCTCGAGCGAGCCCTATGGGTCCAGTTTCACCCCACCGGGGTTGACCGCGGTGAAGCACGTGCAATCGTGGGTGCGGCTGCCGAAGCCCTCTTCGCCGCTCGACCTCGACGTCATCAAGGGCGAGCTCAAGCGCGATGGCGCCCTCTATGCCGTCATGTACTTCGCGCCCAACTGCTATCGTGCGAGAACGCACGCCTACTACTACTCCGGGCCCAGCGGGGCGAACCACGGCATCGACATCGTTGGCTGGGACGATCACTATGCGGCCGGGAACTTCGCCCCGCGTCCTGCGGGCAACGGCGCGTTCCTGTGCCGCAACAGCTGGGGCCGGGCGTGGGGTGCGCGAGGCTACTTCTGGGTGAGCTACTACGACTCCCTCATCACCACCGAGGTGGCTGCCTGGCCGCAGGTGGAGAACGCCTCCAACTACGCCCGCTGCTACCAGTACGACCCCTACGGCGAGACCGACAACGTGGGCTGGCCGGGTCACCAGTTCGGCTGGTTCGCCAACCAGTTCACGGCGGCCGCGGACGGGTCGCTTTCGGCCGTCGGGTTCGGCGTGCCCTCCGGGGATGCCCTGTACGCCGTGTGGGTCGGCCCTTCGTTCAGCGAGCTCAGCTGCGTCGCCAGCGGCAAGGCTCCCTTTGCCGGCTTCGTCACGGTGAAGGCGGACGCGCCGGTGGCGCTCACCGGCGGCACGTCCTTCGTCGTCGCCGTGTGCCTGTCGACGCTGAACTACGAGTACCCGGTGCCCATCGAGACGCTGATACCGGGCTACGACTCTGGCGCGAGCGCCTCCCCGGGGCAGAGCTACGTGAGCGCGGATGGCGGGAGTTGGACCGATCTCACGACCGTCCCCGGGTACGCCAACGCCAACGTCTGCGTCAAGGCCTACGCCTCGAACTGACGCCGAGGGCCTTGCTGTGGATCGCGCCGGAGCGGCACCGATCTGCCCGTGCTTCGCGGCGATGCGCACCGACATCATCTCCCGGCCGCAAGACAAGGCCAACGGTGCCCAGCCTCGAGGCGTGGGTAGGCTGAGCATATGGTGACCATGGAACAGAGCGAGCGCCTGCTCGGGCAGGTGATCCGCGGCGTCAGGCTCGAAACGGCGACGGCCGCGCTCGGCATCTCCGACCTCGAGCTCCTTGCCAGACTGCAGTCCGACGCGGCCTTCCAGGTCTCCCTCGAGTTGGCGACGCAGGTGAGCTCGAGCTACGCGAGGGTGCTGCTGGAGCTTCGCGCCGGACCGTAGGCCGCGCGCCAGTCCCCTAGACGGCGTTCCCCCTGAAGCGACGTCGGCCCTCTGCCGATACCTCACTAGTTGTGTGGTAAAGTGCGTGAAGGAAGTCAATTGCGAGAGGGGGAGCGGCAAGATGGAGACTGGCACGAGAGAAGTCTCCGTGGGCTTCACCCAGCGGCAGTTCCCCGCCGGCACGCATATGTGCTTCGTGTACGACTCCGAGACGGAGCGGCGCCGGGTCATCGCCGACTTCCTGGCCGCCGGCGTCGAGGCCGGCGAGCGCGTAGCCTACTTCGCCGACGCCGGCACCGAGGGCGCGCTGCAGTGGCTGGCGGAGGCCGGAGTGGCCTGCGCGGCGAAGGAGCAGCGCGGCCACGTCCACGTCGCCGCAGCCGAGGCCACCTACTGCCCCGGCGGGCGCTTCAGCCCCGAGGTCATGTTCGACACCCTGCGCGGGTTCCGCGCCGCGGGCGACCAAGCCGGCTACGACGGCGCCCGCGTGAGCGGCGAGATGAGCTGGGCGCTGCGCGACATCCCCGGGCACGAACGCCTGCTTGAGTACGAAGCCAAGGTCACCGGCGTGCTCGCCGAGTGCGAGGTCACTGCCATCTGCCAGTACGACGCCGCCGCTTGGGACGGGGCCACGCTCCTGCACGTCCTGCGCGTCCATCCCATGATGGTGGTGCGCGGCCAGGTCGTGGAGAACCCCTTCTTCATGCAGCCCGAGGACTACCTGCGGGCCTACATTGACGCTCATTGAGAACGAGATCGGCGGGCGCCACGCCGAGGGCGGCGTCGAGGCGCGCGTGCTCGGCCGGCTGCTGCAAGCGATGCCGGTGCTCGAGATGCTGCCGAGCGAGGAGCGCATCGCCGAGTTCCTGACCGCGGCGCTCGCGGACGTCCCCGGGGTCAAGAGCTGCGCCGTCCACCTGGGAGACGCCGCGGCGTCGGGCGACGGGCCGCAGCGACGCCTGGGTCCAACAGCCGCCGCGGCTCCCGGCTGCGTGCGTGTGCGCGTCCCCGTCGAGACCGGCGGCCAGGCCTGCGGCGACTTCTCCCTCGAGGTGGACGACGAGCCGGCGCTGGCGCCCTACCTGCCCTTCCTCACCAACCTCGCCGGGCAGGTCGCGCTGCTGACCGAGAACCGCTCGCGGCGCGACCAGCTCGAGGCGGCCTTGGAGGACGTGCGCGAGGGCGAGGAGCGCTACCGCTCCCTGTTCGAGACCATGACCGAGGGCGTGGCTCTGCACGAGCTGGTCCTCGACGAGCGCGGCGCGCCGCGCGACTATCGCATCCTGGCCGTGAACCCGGCCTTCACGGCGCAGACGGGCCTGAGCGCCGAGGCGGTCTGCGGCAAGCTCGCCAGCGAAGCCTACGGGAGCGGCCAAGCGCCCTACCTCGAGCAGTACGCCGGCGCCACTCTGAGCGGCGAACCGGCCCGCTTCGAGGAGCACTTCGCGCCGCTCGGCAGAGACTTCGACATCACCGCCGTGCGCCAGTCCGAGGGCCACTTCGCGACCCTGTTCGAGGACGTCACCGAGCGCAAGGCGGCCGAGGCCGAGATCCGGCGCCTCAACGAGGCACTCGAGGCGCGCGTCGTGAGCCGCACCGCCCAGCTTGAGGCGTCCAACAAGGAGCTCGAGGCCTTCGTCTACTCGGCCGCCCACGACCTGCGCGCCCCGCTGCGCGCCATCGACGGCTTCAGCCAGATGGTCGTGGA
>CAIWHY010000118.1 GCA_903912585.1 uncultured Thermoleophilia bacterium
ACGGCGGCAGGCACGGGCGACGAGCCCGGTTCATAAGACTTAACCGTCGCCCGGCCGTTACGCAACACGCCCGAGAGCGCAGTTAACACCCGACAGACATCATCTGCTCCAGATCGGTGAGCGGTGCGCGCGGTTGCGCGCACCGCTTCGGCATGAAGCCGCCACGAGAACGAAGGGAAGAAGATGGTCAAGATGCGAGGGTTCCTCCTGGGCTTGGGCGGCGGCGCCGTCGGCGCGGCGCTCGTCGTGCTCGTCCTGGTGCTGGTGTTCAATTTCGGAGAGACCAAAGAGACGGTCGTGCAGACGCCGGCGCAACTGCCCGCTGCCTACGCGCCGGGCAGCCAGGGTTTCACCCCCGAGCAGATCTACAAGAGCCTTTCCGGCGGCGTCGTCATGGTCCAGTCGGACTTCGGCAACGCGGGCACCAACATCTTCGGCCAGCAGCAGAGCGGGCAGGCGCTGGGCACCGGCTTCGTCGTGTCCAAGGACGGCTACATCCTCACCAACGCGCACGTCGTGCAGGACCAGGGCCAGAAAGCCACAAGCGTCACCGTCGTGTTCAACAAGGGCGGCTCCAAGACGCAGCAGGTCAAGGGCCAGATCATGGGCATCGACTCCACCAGCGACGTCGCGGTCATCAAGGTGGATCCGGCTGGAGTCAACCTGCAGCCCCTGCCTCTCGGCGACTCGTCCACGGTGCAGGTCGGCGAGAACGTCGTGGCCATCGGCAACCCGCTCGGGTACGACTTCTCGATCACATCCGGCATCGTCTCAGCGACCGGCCGCAGCCTCCAGGGACCGAGCGGGCGCCCGATCCCCAACGGCATCCAGACCGACGCGGCCATCAACCCGGGCAACTCGGGCGGCCCCCTGATCGACTCGACCGGCCACGTGATCGGCATCAACGAGCAGATCGCTTCCCAGTCCGGCGGCAACCAGGGTCTCGGCTTCGCCGTCCCCATCAACACGGCGATCCGCTCGCTCGGGCAGCTCAAGAACGGCGGAACGGTCAAGTACGCGTGGCTCGGCGTCGCCGGCGTGACGCTCACGCCGCAGATCGCCCAGCCAGCCGGCACGACGCAGCAGAGCGGCGCCCTGGTCGAGCAGGTGCTGCCCAACAGCCCGGCCGCCAAGGCGGGGCTCAAGGGCGGCACGAAGACCGTCACGGTGCAGGGCCAGAGCGTGAAGGTCGGCGGTGACATCATCGTCAAGATCGACGGTCAGGACGTCGCCACCTATGACGACCTGATCGCCTATCTCGCCACCAAGGCGCCCGGCGACCAGGTCACGCTGACGGTGCTGCGCGGCACCCAGACGCAGACCGTCACGGCGACGCTGGAGACGCGCCCGGCCAACCTGTAGCCGGAGCGACCGAGACCAGGCTCGGAAGACGGGCCGGCGGCGCCGATGCGCCGCCGGCCCGTAGCACGAAGGTCGCGCGCCACGAAGGCCGCATGCCGCGAGGGCCGCGTGCCGCCCTCGGCGCGGGATGCCCACTAAACCGGGTATGGTGCCCACCTTTTTTGACAATCGCTCGTGCGCGGGTGTATACCAAGCATCCAAGGTCGTCTCGGCGCCTTGGGGAGCCGCTCTACCACGCCGGCGCGACTGGAGGGTCCGTTTGGTCAAGCACCCGCTCGGCGAACGCATGCAGGCCCTGCTGCCCATCGTGCAGGGCCTCGCCGAGATGTTCGGTCCCGACTGCGAGGTCGTCCTGCACGACGTCGCCGAGCTCCCGCACTCCATCGTCGCCATCGAGAACGGCGCCGTCACCGGCCGCACCGTGGGCGACGTCCCCACGGACCGCATGCTCCGTAACCTGCGCAGCGCCGACGAGACTCAGGACGTCCGCCTCTACATCTCCTCGCACGACGGCAAGATCCTCAAGTCGCTCGCCGTCACGCTCCGCGACGAAGACGGCGAGCCGTTTGGCCTCCTCGGCCTCAACTACGACATCTCGGACGTCGTCCAGGCGCAGCGCACGCTCGCCAACTTCACCGCCGTCGGCCGGCTCGGCAGCGGCGCCGTGCCCGAGAGCGGGGAGATCTTCGCCGGCGACATCCGCGACGTGGTCGCCGGCATGATCACCAAGATCCTCAACGAGATGGGGCGCACGCCGGGGGCGATGTCGCGCGAGGAGAAGATGGAGGTCGTCAAGCGCCTCGAGGAGCGCGGCGCGTTCCTCGTGAAGCGCTCCGCCGAGCAGGTCGCCGAGGCACTTGACCTGTCGCGCTACACCATCTTCGCGTACCTCAAGGAGATCCGTCACGGCGACGGGGCGACCGTGCATCCCGCAGCCAGACGCTCGAGCGGAGGCCGGCCGTGACCCGCGGCGCGCGCGGCAGCGCCGCAGAGCAGAGAGCCGACGCCGCCACCGTCGACGCTCTCTTCGACATCATCGCCGGCTCGGGCTGCCGTTCGCTGGCCGTCATCGGCCTCGTCAAGAACGCCGGCAAGACCACGGTGGTCAACGCGCTCATGGCGAACTGCCGACATCTGTTCGGGCTCACTTCGCTCGGCCTCGACGGGGAGCGCACCGACCACCTGACGGGGCTGGCCAAGCCGCGCATCGCTCCCCCAGCCGGTACGCTCGTGGCCACGACCCAGGGATCACTCGACCGCTCGCGCTACGCCATGGAGGTGCTCGAAGAACTGCCGTACCACACGCCTCTGGGGCGCGTGGTGATCGGCCGCGCCGGCAGCGGGGGCCAGGTCGAGGTCAGCGGGCCTACGACCCTCGCCGAGCTGGGCGGCACCGTGGCGCGTCTCCAGGCACTGGGCGCCGAACAGGTCCTCATCGACGGCGCCATCAACCGCCTCGGCAGCGCGTCGCCGCGGGTCAGCGACGGCCTCGTCATGGCCACCGGAGGGATGGTCGGCGAGAGCCTGGACGAGGCGGTCGAGACCACGTCGGCCACGCTCGACACCCTGCTGTTGCCGGCGACCTCGGCGGAGACGCGGGCTCTGGTCGCGCCGTTCCTCGAGGGCCGCATCCGCGCCGTGTCCTTTGACGAGCGCGGCACGGCCACGCCCCTCGAGCTGCCGACCGTCGTCGGCGAGGGTGTCGCGGTGGCCCGCGAGGTCGAACGCCTGGGCACGCGCACGCTCTTCGTCGGCGGCGCCCTGACGCAGGAGTTCGTGGACGACTTCACGCGCGTGCTGCCACCGCTTCGCAAGCTTCGCCTCGTGGTGCGCGACGCCACCGTGCTCGTGCTCCCTGCGGCGGCCGTGTCCCGCATCCCGAGGCGAGGGATCGCACTCGAGGTGCTCACTCCGCTGCGCGTGCTCGCCGTGACCGCGAATCCGTTCCGCGTGCCGCAGCCGTACCATCCGAAGCTGTTCTTCAACGCGGTCGCCGACGCCGTCGGCGACCGCGTGCCCGTGTTCGACGTCGTCAACGGGCTCGCGCGGCTGCCTGAGGGCAGCCCGGCGAGCCCCGCCGGCGCCGACTCTCCCTGACGAAAGTGGGTGGTCTAGTGAACGATGCGCTTCGTCTCAACGCCGACGTTGTCGATCGCGCCCGGGCCGCGGCCAGCGCGATCGCCGACGATATCCAGCAGCACATCGAGCGCCACACGACCGACACCACCGAGCGCGCCACGCTGCGCCTGCTCGGCATCTCGGGCGTGAACGAGATCGACGTGCCGCTCGTGAACGTCGTCGCCGAGCACGCCCGCGAGCTGCTGCCCGGCGGGATCATGCGGCCGTTCGTCGACCTCATGATCCAGACCGGCAAGAACGCCCAGCAGGTCGCCGAGGGCGTCGCCGCCGGCGACCTCGCCCTCGCCGACGTGCCGGCAGAGCGGCGCGCCGCCGCGGAGACCCGCGCCGCCGCGCTCGCCGAAGAAGGCGTGGCGCGCATCGACGCCGTTCGCGCGCGCCGCAACGAGCTCGTCGCCGAGACCGGCGAGGCGGTCAAGCCCTACGTGTACGTGATCGTCGCCACCGGCAACATCTACGAGGACGCCGCGCAGGCACAAGCCGCGGCGCGCGCCGGCGCCGACGTGATCGCCGTCATCCGGACCACCGCGCAGAGCCTGCTCGACTACGTCCCTTTCGGCGAGACCACCGAGGGCTTCGGCGGCACCTACGCGACGCAGGAGAACTTCCGCCTCATGCGCAAGGCGCTCGACGAGGTCGGCGCCGAGCTCGGTCGCTACATCCGCCTCTGCAATTACGCCAGCGGTCTCTGCATGCCGGA
Organism: uncultured Thermoleophilia bacterium; assembly: GCA_903912585.1. Taxonomy (GTDB): domain Bacteria; phylum Actinomycetota; class Thermoleophilia; order UBA2241; family UBA2241; genus CAIXSE01. The sequence goes on from CAIWHY010000118.1 coordinate 4,202, forward strand.
GATCGCCACCATGGGCGCGCTCGAGCGCCTCGACATGATGCTCAACGACTCCATGTACGGCATCATCTTCCGCAACATCAACATGCGGCGCACGTTCGTCGACCAGTACCTGAGCCGGCTGATCAACGCCCGCGCCGGCATCATCATCAACACCGGCGAGGACAACTACCTCACGACCGCGGACGCCTTCGAGAAGGGGTTCACGGTCGTCAGCTCGGACTTCATCAACGAGGCGTTCGCGCTGCGCGCCAACCTCGAACCGTGGCAGATCGGGCTTGGCCACGCCTTCGAGATCGACCCGGCCAAGCCGGACCAGGTCGTGTATCAGATCGCCGACGCACAGCTCGTCCGGCAGCTCTTCCCGGGCTACCCGCTCAAGTACATGCCGCCCACGAAGTACATGCCGGGCGACATCTTCCAGGGGCACATCATCGACGGCATGTTCAACTTCACCGGCATCTTCACGGGCCAGGAGATCATGCTGCTCGGCATGCTCACCGAGGCCCTGCACACGCCGTTGCTGCAGGACCGTTACCTGAGCATCAAGAACGCCAAATACGTCTTCGAGAGCTGCCGCGACCTTGCCGGCGAAGTCACGTACAAGCCCGGCGGCATGATCGAGCAGCGCGCCAACGACCAGCTCCAGAAGGCCGCTGAGCAGCTCGAGCACGTGCGCGAGATCGGCCTCTTCACGGCGCTCGAGGAGGGGGAGTTCGCCGACGTCAAGCGCGACCCGCGCGGCGGCCGCGGCTTCGAGGGCGTCTTCGAAGTAGCCGCGGACTACTTCAACCCGTTCTTCGCGGCGCTTCGCGAGGGCCGGATGAGCGGTGCTCCCGCGGGTCCGGCCCCCGGTGCCTCGATCCCGGCTGCGGAAGGGGGACACTGATGGTAATCAGGCCCTACGGTGATACGCGTGACGACGGCATCATGCAGTTCTCCTTCACCCTCCCGATGCCGTATTCGATCAAGTCGGCCGACGTCGGCAAGCAGTTCCTCGAGAAGCTCGGCTTCCACACCGTCGCCATCGCCGAGTGCAAGGCCATCGACCCGCAGTACACGCTCTTCGTCGCCTACGGGCGCACCGACGCCGGCATCGACCCCGACGAAGTGAAGGGCGACTACCTCGAGGTCGACGAGATGGACTACTACGCCATCAACGGCCTCATCAAGGACAAGCTCGGCCGCAAGCTCAGCGTAGTCGGCGCCGCCATCGAGAGCGACGCGCACACGGTGGGCATCGACGCGATCATGAACATGAAGGGCTTCGCCGGGAACTACGGGCTCGAGCGATACCCGGAGATGGACGCCCTCAACCTGGGCTCCCAGATCCCCTGCGCGCAGCTCGTGAAGACGGCGCTCGAGCGTGACGCCGACGTCATCCTCGTCAGCCAGATCGTCACGCAGAAGAACATCCACGTGCAGCACCTCACCCAGCTCATCGAGCTGATCGAGGCCGAGGGCGTGCGCGAGCGCTTCGTCCTCATAGTCGGCGGGCCGCGCATCAACAACGCGTTCGCCAAGGAGCTCGGCTATGACGCCGGCTTCGGGCCACGCACGACGCCCCTCGAGGTCGCGTCGTTCATGGCCCAGGAAGTCGTGCGCCGGCACGAGGATTCATAGTCCGGCAATGTCCAGCATCGATCCGATCGACAACAGTGTCGTGACGCAGAGCGTGGATCTCGCGGCGGGGGCTGCAGCCACACACGCAACGGCACCAGGAGGCCAAAGTGTCTGACAACGACATCGTCATCCTTTCCGCGGTACGCACGGCTCAGGGACGGTTCATGGGCGGCTTCGCCAAGACGCCCGCGATCGATCTCGGCGCCATCGTCATGAAAGAGGCGCTCGTGCGCGCGGGCGTCGCGGGCGAGCAGCTCGAAGAGGTCATCTTCGGCAACGTCATCCAAGCCGGCCTGGGGCAGAACACCGCCCGCCAGGCCGAGCTCAAGGCCGGCATCCCGGTCGACGTGCCGGCGATCACCGTCAACCGTGTCTGCGTCTCCAGTGCCTCGGCGATGGCGATGGCGGCCAACGCCATCAAAGCCGGAGACGGCGACATCTACCTCGTGGGCGGCATGGAGAACATGACGCGCGCGCCGTGGGTCCTGCAGGACGGGCGCACCGGCTACCGCATGGGCATGCCCACCGGCAACATGTACGACACGATGGTCTGGGACGGCCTTTGGGACGCCTCCAACAACTACCACATGGGCATGACCGCCGAGAATCTGAGCGAGAAGTTCGGCATCACGCGCGAGCAGCAGGACGAGGTCGCCTACCGGAGCCACGTCAACGCATCGAAGGCGATCGAGGACGGCCGCTTCAAAGATGAGATCGTCCCCGTCGTCATCCCGCAGCGCAAGGGCGACCCCGTGGTGATCGACACCGACGAGTGCCCGCGCCGTGACGCCAGCCTCGAGTCGATGGCCAAGCTCAAGCCGTTCTTCAAGGAAGGCGGCGTGGTCACCGCCGGCAACGCGTCGGCGCTCAGCGATGGCGCCAGCGCCGTCGTACTCACCTCGCGCAAGCAGGCCGCCGAGCTCGGGCTCAAGCCGATTGCGACCCTGGTGAGCTACGCGACGGCCGCCTGCGAGCCGGAGATCATGGGCTACGGCGAGACCAAGGCCGCCGAACTGGCGCTCAAGAAGGCCGGCCTCTCCGCCAAGGACGTCGAGCTCGCCGAGTTCAACGAGGCGTTCGCCTGCGTCGCCGCTCTCGCCACACGCGAGCTCGGCCTCGCCACCGACATCGTCAACGTCAACGGCGGCGCGGTGGCCCTCGGCCACCCGCTCGGCAACACCGGCACGCGGATGGTCGTGACTCTCATCCACGAGCTGCAGAAGCGCGGCAACACCATCGGCCTCACCGGCGCCTGCGTGGGCGGCGGCCAGGGCGCCGGTTCCGTCATCAAGGTCGAGGGCTGAGTTCCTGGCCAGGGTCAATCGAGGGAGACGTCGCCCCGCGCGTGCAAGCTGATCAGTCAGTCGCGCGCGGGCACGTCCCCCAAGACTAGGGAGAGAGCATGAAGGAAGGTAACAAGTTCGGCGCCCACAGGGTCATCGAGCCGCAGGGCGTGCTGCCGCAGCCGGCGTGGCAGATCGACAACACGATGGAGATCGCCGACAACGAGATCCTCATCGACGTCGACACGCTCAACGTCGACGCTGCGAGCTTCACGCAGATCGAGGAGGCCGAGGGCGGCGACGTCACGAAGATGGCCGCCCACAGCCTGGACATCATCGAGAAGCGCGGCAAGCACCACAACCCCGACACGGGCTCCGGCGGCATGCTGCTGGGCACGGTCGCGGCGATCGGCCCCAAGCTCAAGGACCGCGACCTCAAGGTCGGCGACCGCATCGCGACCCTTGTGTCGCTCTCTCTGACGCCGCTCAAGGTCGACGAGATCGTCTCGATCAACAAGGACACCTGCCAGGTCAGGGTGAAGGCGCAGGCGATCCTGTTCGAGACCGGCATCTACGCCAAGATCCCGGCCGACATGGACGAGGCGCTCGCGCTCGCCATCCTCGACGTTGCCGGCGCGCCCGCCCAAGCCGCCAAGCTCTGCAAGCCCGGCCAGACTGTGTTCGTCCTCGGCGCCGGCGGCAAGAGCGGCCTCCTCTGCGCCTACGAGGCCCGCAAGCGCGTGAAGCCCACCGGCAAGGTCATCTGCCTCGTGCACGGCGAGGCCGGCAAGAAGCGCCTCGAGAAGACCGGCTTTGCCGACGTCATTATCCAGGGCTCAGCCACCGACCAGCTCTTCGTGTACGAAGAGGTCAAGAAGGCGACCGGCGGCGAGATGGCCGACCTCACCATCAACTGCGTCGACATCCCCAACACCGAGATGGCCTCCGTCCTCGCGACCAAGAACGACGGCATGGTCTACTTCTTCAGCATGGCGACGAGCTTCACGTCGGCCGCCCTGGGCGCCGAGGGCATCGGCGCCGACACGCTGATGATCATCGGCAACGGTTACACCAAGGATCACGCGGTCATCGCGCTCGAGGTCGTGCGCGAGAGCCCGATCCTGATGGAGATCTTCAAGGACACCTACGCCACCGGTGCCGGCAACGCCGAGCCGGTCAACCTCAGGGCGTAGGCAGACTGGGGTCGCGTGGCGGCGAGCGGACGCCGGCGGGACGCTCCTCGCGGAACGCGCCGAGGGAAGCGGGACGGCGGCGGAGGCATCGCGCAGGACGCACGACGTGGGTAGACGGGGCGCGCCGCGCGCCGCGATGCTCCAAAGAGAGGGGCCCTGCATGGGGCCCCTCTTTTGTCCCGCCGCGCCGGGGCACTCACGACCGGCGGACGGCGCCTGGCCGGAGTTTCACGTGAAACATGCGCGAACGGACACGGAAGCAGCCATCGGGCGGGTTCGCATCCTGAGTCTCCATTCGCGTTGTGACAGGGCCGTCCGCCACCGGTCGCTGACTCGTGACGTGGCGCCTCAGACGCCGGCGCACCGGCTTCGCTCAGTAGCAACTGCGGCGGTCGTGAAGAATTTGTGAAGCGCTGCCGCTCCTCTCGTGAGGCGGCTGCAGGGAGTGTGGGGCGGCGGCCCCGGGTAGAAGGATTCAGCGAGCAACCCCACATGGAGGAAGACCAGTGACCCAGGAAGACGTCCGGAGGGCGCTGTCCTCCGTCCAGGATCCCGAGCTTCGCAAGAGCATCGTCGAACTTGGGATGGTCCGGGATATCGTCGCCGGGCCGGACCGCATCGGCGCCACGATCGTGCTGACCACGGCAGGCTGCCCGTTGCGGAATCAGATCCGTGCCGAGGCCGAGCAGGCGCTTTCCACTATCGCACAGGGCCGCACCGTCGAGATCAAACTCGACGCCATGTCGTGCGACGAGCGCGACGCGCTCACCGCGCGGCTCAAAGACCGGCACGAGCTCGTGCACAGCCTCTTCGGGCCCGGCTCCCGCACGCGCACGATCGCTGTGGCGAGCGGCAAGGGCGGCGTGGGCAAGTCCACCGTCACCGCCAATCTCGCGGTCGCCCTCGCGGGGCAAGGGTACGCCGTCGCGCTGATCGACGCCGACGTCTACGGCCCGACGATGCCGCTCATGATGGGGCTGCCCGCCATCCCCCCCGAGATGCACGAGGGCAAGCTGATCCCGCCGGAAGCCCATGGCGTCAAGGTGGTCTCCATGGGCTTCTTCCTCCCGGACAACGAGCCGGTCATCTGGCGCGGCCCGATGCTCGGCCGCGCCATCGAGCAGTTCCTTGGCGACGTGCTCTGGGGCAGCCCTGACTTCCTCCTCATCGACCTGCCTCCCGGGACCGGCGACATCGCCCTCACGATCGCCCAGATGATCCCCGGAGCGGGGATGATCATCGTCACCACACCGCAAGAGGCCGCCGCCAAGACGGCGGTCAAGGCGGCCAAGATGGCACGCATGACCAAACAGGACGTGCTGGGCGTCGTCGAGAACATGTCCTACTACATCTGCCCCGACTGCGGCTCGCGGCACCACATATTCGGCCGCGGGGGGGCCTTTGAGATCGCGCGGCTCATGGACACGCGTCTCCTCGCCCGCATCCCTCTCGACGAGGCGACCCGCGAAGGCGGAGACCACGGAGCACCGGCGGCGCTCGATCCGTCCACGCCCGTAGGAGCGGCTTTCGCAGATCTCGCCCAAGCCGTGCTCGATCCCGACGCCGCAGGCACGCCAGCGGACGCAGACTAGCCGGGCCATCCTCACGCTCGCACCCGAGCGCCAAGTGAGCGCGAGCGCCCAGTGACCTTCAGCGCACCCGGCGCTCCTTCAGCGGCTCACTCCGAGGACTGATCACCCTCCGTGAAGCCGCGGGGTCCCACGCCGAGCAGCAAGGACGAGACCGCGTCGTGTGCCTCCGAGAGTGCGCGAATCCCCCCAGGCAGGTCGGCGGCGCGCATCGACCCCGCCCGGCACGCGCTCCTGCGCTCACGCGAGGACGAGGCCCGCCGGGAACTCGCCGAGATCGGCGCGACGCTCCGGGCCGCCTGCGAAGGACACCCGCCGGCGCTACGCCATGACCTCCGTGCGCGCCGGCAAGCGCGCGGTCATCGTCTACGACTCCGCCCCGCCGACGCCGGACAAGCCCCGCATCGGCGATGGCGGACATCGTCGCGACGCGGGAGGCCTACGAGCGGCGACGCACCTCCGCCAGCGCCCATCTGGCGGTCGACGTCGCACGAGAGCTGGGCCTGGACGCGGCCGAGGTTCGAGACGCCGCAAGCGCGGCCCGTGGTACGACCCCGGCCCGCCCGCTCAGCCCTGCGCGGAGGATCGTGAAGCTCGCCGCCGCCTATCAGGCGATCGTGCTGGCGCGGCGGCGGCATTCGCGACCGTCCTCGGGAGAGAGAGCCGGGCCTGAGCAGATCCGGAGCCGGACAGAGTGCGGCCCCGGCAGTCCCCGCAGCCGAGATCCGGCTCTGGGCCCGACCGCCGGGGCCAGGCAAACTATCCCACCACCCGGGCGCCGTTGATCCGGCGGCGCCCGCCTAGGCGGTGAGGAAGGAGCAGAGGTACTCGCCAACGTCCTTGTCGGCGGATGAGAACTCCAGAGTCCGGAGGAGCCGGCAGAGACTGACGTCGTCTCCCACGATCGTGGTGCCGAGCTGCTCGTACCTTGAGAGCACCTCGTCGACTGCCTGTTCCTTCTCCTCACGAGTCATATGAGCCCTCCAGGGGGTCCCGTTTGCTCCGGTACTAGTTTCGGCCTCGGCCCTCACCAACAACATGGGTGCATTGTTTAGGGACGCGTGCCCACTCCGCCCGGGAAGCCGCCCGCCGCGCCGCCGATCGGCGCGGCCGGCGGCGCAAGGGAGCAGGCACGGCGCGGCCGGTCCGGCCGCACGACCGTGCGCTCAGAAGCAGGACTTCAGCGTCCCCCGGCGGCGGATGTCGATGGTGGCCCAGTGAAACCCGCCGGCGATGGTCTCGAAGGCCCAGAAGGGGCATTCGATGGGTTCGCATCCCCATCCCCGAAGCGTGCGCACGAACCGCCCCCCTCCGGCGGACACGACGACGCGACCTTCGTCAAGGGTGACGACGTTCATCATGATCCGGCGGCTGCAGTCGTACATGGGGTGAGACTCCGGCATCTCCGGCACCCCGACCACCCGTTCCGGATCGACCAGCAGCTTGCCCGGCGCCAGCGGCGAGAACGTCGCCTCGATGGGCATCGGATGGCTGTCGTGGAGCTCGACCTCGTGCGCACGCGCACTTCGTCATGCGTGGCGGCAGGAGTGCCCTGTGCGATCAGGCGCGCTGACGGGCCACCCCGGCGACGATCTCCGCGGCGACGCGCGCCGCGATAGCTGCTTGACGACCGTCGCCGAGCGGAGGGCCACCACCGCAGACGTCGGCCGCGGCGAGGAGGGCGCCCGCGGCCACCGACGCACCCTGGACGAGCTCGCGCACCGTCAGGCCCACCGGGTCCGCGCCGCCCTCCAGGGCGCCGAGGTCGACCGACAGGTAGATCGCCTCCGTGCCGGCGGCGGCGGCCTCGAGCGCCTCCTGGGCCACCGTCGCCATTCCGGCCGCGGCAACGTCCGCCACGGAAAACGCGTGTGCCCCCATCTCGGCGAGCACCTGCAGCACCGGCACGTCCGGCGGCGCGGCGCGACCGCCGATCAGCGCTAGGTTGCCCGGGGCCAAGAGGCCCAGCTCGAGGGCGCGCGCCCACCGCGACGCGTCGCCGTGCGCCGGTTCGAGCGCGACTTCGTAGGCCGGCGTGAAGGCGACCACCCCAAGCCGGCCGTGCAGCTTGCCCGACAGCACCTGCAGTACCGGGAGGCTGGCGAGGGAGCCGCCGCCGAGAACAAGCGGCGTCGCCCCGCAGGCAAAGACGTCCGCCAGGCGTTCGTGCGCACGCAGGAGCGTCGCCGTGAAGTCGTCGTCGACGGCGATGTCTCCGTAGTCCACGACGCGCAGGCCGGCGCCGGAAGGAGCCGCGCGTCGCCAGGCCGAGTACGGGGCGGAGGCGCGGCGGATGGCGGCCGGCCAGTCGGGGCGCCCTCCGGCCGACAGGCCCAGGACGACGAGCGCCGCGCCGCTGAGGGCGGCAGGGTCGTCCACCACCGGGAGCCCCAGGAGCCCGGGCCCGGACGCTTCGTTCGCGAGCCCGGCCGCGACGGTCTGCCACAGCCGGCTCAACTCTGCGCGGTCCACGTCCGGCGTCACCAGCGCCGGGTCACGCGCTGAGCCGCAACGGCCTGCTCGTCGAGCGCGATCCCGAGTCCGGGGCCTTCCGGGACGAGGACCGTCGAGACCCCGTCGCGGACCACGGCCGTGAGTCCCGAGCCGAGGTCGAGCTCCAGACCGCCCTCGCGCCACGGGAGGTCGGCGTCGCCGTGCACGGCGTTCGCGAGCGCGATGTTGACGTGAAAATGGGCAGCGAGGCCGAGGCTGCTCTCGCCCATGTTGCCCATCATGATGGTGATACCGGCCGCCTCCGCGATGGCGTTCACCTTGAGCGCGTCGAGGATGCCGCCGGTCTTCATCAGCTTCACCACGAAGATGTCGCAAGCGCCGGCCCGCGCCGCCGCGAGCGCCTCGCGCGGGCCGCGGATGCTCTCGTCCAGCGCGATCGGCGTGTCGACGCGCTCGCGCACGAAGCGAGCCGCCTCAAGGTCGTCCATGCGCACCGGCTGCTCGACGAGCTCGATGCCATAGGGCTCGAGCAGCTTGATGGCGCGGACCGCCGTCCTCGCGTCCCACCAGCCTTGATTGGCATCGACGGTGATGCGCGCGTCCGGTCCGGCCGCTTCGCGGACGGCGGCGACGCGCTCTTCGTCGCGCTCCGGCGCGTCGCCGACCTTGATCTTGAAGACGGTCACCGACTCGGAGCGCAGGGCCCGCGTCTTGCGCGCCAGCCCCTCCGGCGCGTCCCACCCGAGGGCGACGACCTCCGTCAGCCCGTCGCGCGAGCGACCGCCGATGAGATCGCAGAGCGGCCGCCCGAGCGCCTTCCCCTGGAGGTCCCACAGCGCCATCTCCAGACCGGCGCGCGCCGCCTGATTGCCGACGGTGAACAGCTCGCGCTCCCACCCGCGGCGGATCGCCTCGAGCTGGAAGGGGTCCCGGCCGACCACGGAGGGCCCGAGGTACTCGCCGATCACGTCCTGGACGGTCCACAGCGTCTCGCCCGTGAACTCGTACGCCGGGCACGCCTCACCGAGCCCGATCAGGCCCTCGTCGGTCTCGACGCGCACGAGATCGCAGGGCCCCACGGACAGCGCCGACGAGGCGATGACGAACGGCTCCGAGTAGCGAAGCTCGAGAGTATCGACGTGCACGGCGGTGATCTTCACGGGCCACACCTGACGGATCGCCCTGGGGACGGACCCAGTCTACGCCATCGCGATGAGCACCCGGAAAGCCGCGCCGGCGTCGCCGGGCGCGCTTCTGCCGGGCCCCACCCGGCTTGCCGCCGGTCGGGGAATGACCCATAATACGGAGTCCCCGAAGGGGGACCGCGTGGGGCATTAGCTCAGCTGGGAGAGCGCCTGGATCGCACCCAGGAGGTCAGCGGTTCGATTCCGCTATGCTCCACCACTTCTTCTGGCACTGCCTCGACTCACGACACGGCTGGCCCCCGGCGTGAACGCCCCTCGTCCCTCACACGAACCACAAGAACGACGCGATCGAGATGAGCCCGGTCAACAGCCAGCGCTCGCGGTCGATCCGGCCCAGGGTCGCTCCGGCGACGAGCGCCAGCCCGGCGAACGCCAGGAGCACGGGGAAGTCGACGTAGCGCTCGAACCAGCGCACGTTGGTCATCGCGCTCAGAAGCACGCCGAGGAGGGCGCTCATCAGCAGGCGGCTCCTCACGTCCGAGAGCCGCGTGGCCAGCAGCCCCGCGACCGCCGCCGACCCCAAGGGGATGAGGACCCACCAGAGCAGGCTCGATCCGGCCAAGTGAGGGAAGGGCACCCGAGAGACGAGGCCGAGGAAGCTGGTGATCGTGCCCAGCACGCCCAGCACCAGGAGGCCGGCGGCTGCGGCGGCCGGGAGCGCCAGCACCGCCAGCCACGCGCGTTCGTGGCGCAGCCGCCTCCACCAGGTCGCGATCTCCCCCGCCGGCAGCATGAGGACCGCGTACGCTCCGACGACGCCCAGGCTCAGCAGGAGATTGCGCGTCCGGTGTACGGCCGCAAGCGGAGTCTGCGCGGCGGCGGCGCCGGGCGCGGGCGGCAGTGGACCGCCCCAGTAGACCAGCAAGGCCGCGAGAGGGACGAGGGCGAGGGCAAGCAGGCAGAGCCCGGCGATCCGGCGACGGCGCGGCAGCGGCACGCTCAGCAGCGCCACCAGACCGGGAGCCAGCAGCCACAGCGTGACCTGACGCATCAGCGTCGCCGCGGCGAGGCAGGCGGCGAACGCGGCGAGGCGTGCCAGGCTGGGCCGCCGCACGTAGGCCAGCGAGCGCTCCAGGCCCAGGACGACGAAGAACCAGGTCGGGTTGTCGGTGAGGACGTGGAAGGACTGCCCAAAGAAGAACGGCGAGATCGCCAGCAGCAACGCGAGCGCCAGCGCGTCCGGCGGGCGAGCCTGCAAGCGGTCCCGGAAGAGCACGTAGGCGACTGCGCACGTGCCCCAGGAGAAAGCGCAGACGACGAGCCGCACGGCGACAAGCGAGCCGCCGAGGGGCCGCGCGAGCGTGGCCAGCAGCCAGTACACGAGAGGGCCGGACCACGCCCCATAGCCGCTCAGCCACGGGCGCGGCCACTGGTGCGCGACGACCCGGACGATCCCGTAATGGATGGGCTCGTCCCCTCCCTGGAAGGCGTTGAACCAGTGGCTGAGTCCGTGCCACCCGACGATGACGACGACGAAGGGCAGCGCCAGGACCATCAGATGCAACCAGCGCGAGTCCGAGAGGAGCGAGGAACTACCGACAAGGCGACTCGGGATGGGCGGCCTAGTCATTGACTAGTCATGGACCATCGTCGCGCCCGGTTCCGTCCGCTTTTGCGCGTTCATCATCTCGTCGCGATTCTACCCCACGCGGGCTGGCGCCCTGTCTCGCGAGCAGCTCACCGCGCCCACGAGCCAAGTGCCGCACTCGGTGATAGCATCCGCTCCGTGACCGCCCCCGAAGACACCCGCCAGCCCTCCCGTCGCAGGTCTGCGCTTTGCCCTCTCAGCGGCAGCGCGCGTGGCCGGGAAGCGCTGTGGAGCAGCGGGGCATGATGGGCGCGGGCTTCAAGCCGGGCTACTACTCGGACGCGAAGCCGGAGCTCCTCGAGCTCATCGACCCCCGAGGTCTGCGCATCCTCGACGCGGGATGCGCCGGGGGAAGCAACGGGGAGATGATGAAGCGCCGCGGCGCGCGCGAGGTGGTGGGCATCGAGCTCAGCCCGGCTGCGGCCGAGCAGGCGCGGGCCCGCCTGGACCGCGTCATCGTCGGCGACCTCGCGACGGTCGACCTCGGAGAGCTTGCGGCAGAACCCTTCGACGCCCTGCTCCTCATCGACGTGATCGAGCACCTCTTGGATCCTCAAGCCTCACTGCGGCGGTTGCTCGAGACGCTCAGGCCAGGCGGCGTGGTGGTCGCATCCATCCCCAACGTGGCCCACGTCTGGGTCCTGGCAAACCTGCTGGCGGGCCGCTGGCCGCAGAAGGACAGCGGGATCTTCGACCGGACGCATCTCCGCTTCTTCGCGCGCCGGGACATGGTGCGGTTGCTCGACAGCGCGGGGCTCGACGTGCTCGCCGTCCACCCCTACTTCACGCGCTACGAGTCGCTGCGGAAGCTGTCGCTCGTGCTGTCGCTGTACCTCTTTCGCAACTACTTCGCGCGCCAGTTCCTCCTGCTGGCCCGCAAGCCTCTCTAGCGCTCGGCCGAGCGGGCTTCGTCGTCTTCGGCGTCGTCGATGCCCACGTCCGTGAGGACGACCATCGGGGCGTCCGGGTCGAGCTGCACCAGCAAGGACCCGCACTGCGGGCAGACGGGCTGGGGCGCGTCGGTGTTGAACTCGTCGCTGCAGCTGAGACAGGTCGCGGCCACCAGCTTGTGGTCGAAGTGCAGCGCGGCTCCGCGAAAGAAGTCGTCCTCGCCGGCGAGCATCTCGAAGTACATCTCGATGGACTCCTGCGAGAAGTCGGCCGCCGGAGTCATGGTGAGGAACAGGTCCGTCACGCGGCGGCCGCCGTTGGCCAGCGCCGCCTCGCGAGCGCGATCGATGATGCCCTGCGTGATCCCGAGTTCGTGCACGAGTGAGCCTCCGTCGTTGTGCTGCCTTGCGACTGCCGTCGCTCATGTACTTCTACCACCTCGCGAACGCGTCTCATCCACGAGGGCTCCCGGCCGGGCATCGGCAGCCGCCCATTGCAACGAATGTCAAATGTGTGAGACGCCGCGAATACGATATTGCATCGCACATGTGAGTACTGATGCGATATTCGTCACCTTTTACCTTGTGCCCGCTACATCCGTCTGATACAACGAGGAGCGACAGCCATGTGCTTCCCGCCTCACGTGAGGCGCGAGCGAAAGGAGTGGGCAGATGAAGGTCCTCATCGTGGGCGCCGGCATGCAGGGTCAGGTCATCACCTGGAACCTCGGCCGCAACCCTGCAGTCACCGAGATCGTCGTGGCGGACTACGACGAGAAGCGCGCGCAGTTCGTCGCCGGCCAGGTCGGCAACGGCAAGGCCAGGGCGATGTTCATCAATGCCGCGGACTCGGACTCGATCGCCAAAGCCGGCGAGGGCTGCAAGCTCGTCGTCAACGCGGTGATCCCGCAGTTCAACAAGTCGATCATGCAGGCGTGCCTCAAGTGCGGCGCCGCCTACCAGGACATGGCCCAGGGCCAGACGCAGACGCAGACGATCGACGAGGCCTACGTCGACCAGATGACGCTGGCCCCCGAGTTCGCCAAGCAGGGCGTGCTTGCACTCCTGAGCACGGGCATGGACCCCGGCGTCACCAACACGTTCGCCGCCAACGGCTATGAGGACCTCGACAAGTGCTTCGAGATCCGCATCAAGGACTTCGCGCTCTTCGACTCCCCGGTGCCGCTGCAGGTGTGGAGCCAGGAGACCTACTACACCGACTGCTCCCAGCCGCCGTTGCTCTACGAGGACGGCGAGTTCAAGCGCGTCGAGATCTTCGGGCGTCGCGAGCACTACGAGTTCCCCGCGCCCTTTGGCCTCGGCACCGTCATCTGCCACGACCACGAAGAGGTCAGCACCCTGCCGCGCCTGCTCCCCAAGGCGCTCGGCGAAAAGGGCCTGCGCTATGTCGACTTCAAGATGGGCGGCGACGAGGACGGCATCGACGGCGACCTCGCCTTCGTCGGCTCGGGCATGGTGAGCAAGGAATACGTCACGCTCAAGGACGGCACCAAGGTCCGCCCGATCGACGTCTACGTCGCCACCCTGGCGCCGAACCCGCCGGCGGAGGAGCTCGCGAGGCTCGCGCTCGCCGGCGAGATCACCGACTTCGGCGTCGTCACGGTCGACTGCATCGGCGAGAAGAACGGCAAGCCGGCCAGCATCGGCTACAACATCTTCCCGCCGGACATCAAGTGGGTGAACGGCCAGATTCCGGGCGCCACGTGCGTCAGCTACGGCACCAGCACTCCGGCCAGCATCTACGCCGAGCTCATCGTCGAGGACAAGATCGCGCAGAAGGGCATGATCTGCCCCGAGGAGCTGCCGCGCAGCGTGCGCGACGCCTTCATCGCCGAGTGCGGCGTGCGCAACATGCCAATCACGCGCAAGGACGTCGTCGCGGCCAACTGACGCGCGGCACAAGAAGCCCCTGAGGCGCTTCCGCTCACCGGGAAGCGCAGAGGGCCGGG
>CAIWHY010000119.1 GCA_903912585.1 uncultured Thermoleophilia bacterium
CGCACGCCGCCGATCACCAGGATCCGCGAGCCGGCCACGTTCACGACGGACCCGCCTTCACGCCGGCTCCCCGAGGTGGGCGTACAGCTCGCCGGCGATGGCGGCGATCGCCTGCGGCGCCCGCCGCGTCTGCTCCGCGTCGAGGCCCTTGCAGTAGACGACCATGACGATCGGCGCGCCCTGCGGCGTGTAGACGATCGCGGCGTCGTTGCTGGTGCCGGTGACGCCGCCGGTCTTGTTGGCCACCAGGATCCCGGCCGGCAGGCCGGCCGGGATCTTCTCGCGCCACTCCTGGCGACTCATGACCTCGATCATCAAGCGGCAGGAGGGGGCCGAAGCGCAGCGATGCTCGGCGATCATCGCCAGGAGCTCGGCCATGTCGGCGGGGGAGCCCTGGTTGTCCAGCGCCTGGTCGACGGCGAACGCGTCGTCGTAGCCGAGCGACTCGTCGAGGCCCCAGCGCTGGTCGTACACGTGCTGGAAGCTGGCGCCGCTGAGACGGGCGTTCTCCTCGAGGACGCGCGCGAACGCGTCTTCGTGCAGGCCTCCAGCCTCGAGCTCGCGCCAGCGCGCGACGATCTCCGTGCCGCTGAGACCGCGCCAGTCGCTGCCGGCGCCGCACTCCATCAGGAAGTACTCACGGTTGGGCATGAAGCAGTCGATCTGCGTCAGCCCGAGCCCCGCCATCGTGTCGTTCACGGTCCCCAGGCCGACGCGGCGCCAGAGCATGTCGGTCGCCGTGTTGTCGCTCAGGGCGATCATCAGATACAGCAGATCGCGGATGCTTGGGCGCAGCCCTTCGTGGCAGTGGATGAGCATGCTGCCCGGGCTCTTGTCCGCCTCGGTCAGCGTCAGCCGGTCGCTCAGGCGGATGATGCCGGCGTCCACCTGACGCATCACTTCGACCATCACGGGGATCTTGAAACAGCTCGCCATGGGGAACAGCTCGCCGGCGGCGAGCGTCACGCTCGCCTGGCTCGCGAGGTTGCGCGCGGCGACGCCGACCGTGCCTCCCAGATCGGCGGCGATGGCCGCGACGGCGTGGTGGACGTGGGCCTGTTCGACCATGGAGCGACTCCCTCCGTGCGCTGCGGCCTACGATATACGAGGCGCCCGACCGCGGGCCAGAGGAGTGTCCGCGACGACGCGAACGCACACCGGGCGCTTGCCGAATCTTGATGTTTTCTGTGCGCTCTCATGTGCTAGAGTGTGACATCATGCACGACTGTGTGCACGGCTGCGCCGTGAACACGACGTATCAGGTTGAGGAGCGAGGAGGAGTCATGATCGTCGGTTGCCCCAAGGAGATCAAGAACGAGGAGTACCGTGTCGGTATGACGCCGAACGGCGTCAAGGACTTCGTGCGCGCGGGCCACAAGGTCATCGTCGAGGCTGGGGGCGGAGTCGGCTCCGGCTTTGCCGACAAGGAGTACAAGGCTGCCGGCGCCGAGCTCGCTTCCGTCAAGGAAGTGTTCGCCAAGGCCGACATGATCTACAAGGTCAAGGAGCCGCTCCCGCAGGAGTGGCCGATGTTCAAGCCGGGTCAGATCCTCTACACGTACCTGCACCTCGCGGCCGCCTATGCCAAGGACCTCACCAAGGGCATGCTCAAGGCCGACATCCGCGGTATCGCCTTCGAGACGGTGGAACTGCCGAACGGCGCCCACCCGCTGCTCTTCCCGATGAGCGAGGTCGCCGGCAAGCTGGCCATCCAGGCCGGCGCCACGCACTTGCAGAAGAACAACGGCGGCCGCGGCGTCCTCGTCGGCGGCGTGACCGGCGTACCCAAGGCCAAGGTCGTCATCATCGGCGGCGGGGCCGTGGGCACTAACGCGGCCAAGGTCGCCGTCGGCATGGGCGCGCGCACCGTCATCATGGACAAGTACGCTCCGCGCCTCACCTACCTCGACGACGTCTTCGGCGGCGCCGTCGAGACCGTCCTCTCCACCGAGGCTTCGATCGAGGAAGAGATCGCCGACGCCGAGATCGTCGTCGGTGCCGTCCTGCTTCCCGGCGGCGCCCAGGCCCCGCATCTGATCAAGAAGAGCCAGCTCAAGCACATGATGCCGGGTTCGGTGCTCGTCGACGTCGCCATCTACCAGGGCGGCTGCTTCGAGACCTCCAAGCCGACCACGCACACCGATCCGACCTACGTCGTCGACGGCGTCA
>CAIWHY010000120.1 GCA_903912585.1 uncultured Thermoleophilia bacterium
CCCAGCGCTCCGGCGGCGACGATCTTGGCGACGTTGGCGAGCGGCACGAGGTGCAGCGAGACGAACAGCATGGCCAGCGGGAGGGCCACGACCGTGATCAGCGGCAGGCGGCGGCCGAGCGCGCGCAAGGGCAGCATGCCCCACACGAGGACGCCGAGCAGCGCCAGCACGATGGCCGACGAGAGCATGATGTCGAGCTTGACGGGCGGCGCCGGCAGGTACCGGCTCAGGTAGCCCCAGAGGAGCAGGGCGGCGCCCGCGGCGAGCGCCGGCGCGAGGCGCTTCATCGGCTCAGTACGGGGGGATGTCGTCGTACCACTCGCCGAGCCGCCGGAAGGCGTTCCAAAAAGCGGCCTTGAGGCGCTGCTCGTCGAGCGATGCGTCGATGTCCGGAGTGACGAGCACCTCTGTGCCCGGCGTGAACTCCACGATCTCGCCGGGCGCATAGCTCAGTTCGCGCGCCAGCGGGATCTTGACCGCGTTGAGCGCGGCGACCGTCTCTTCGCCCATCGCCACGATCATCTTGGGATTGACGATGGCGAGCTCGCGGCGCAGATGGTCGAGGCACTTGCCCTCGGGCTTGGCCTCGCGTACCTCGCCGCATTTGACGACGTTGGTGCCGTAGAGCTGCAGCGGATCGATCTTGAGGCGCTGACAGCTCTTCATGAGCGCCGTCCCGGCCCTCCCGAAGAACGCCACGCCCTCGTGCAGCTCGGAGGGCCGTGCCTGGTACTTGAGCATGAACACGTCGGCCATGGGATGGCCGGACCCGATCACCGGCATCGTGCGCGCGTGGTGGCAGCGCGTGCAGCGAAGGACCTCACCGGTGAGCTCGTTGACCTCAGAGATGGCCCGGGTCAGGTACTTGTCGTAGATCTCGTTTGGTTGTGCCACCGGTACCTCGGTTCGGGGTGTCCGCTAGCTTGTTCGCGTCCCTCCGGCGAATCCCTCGCGAGGGTCAGCCAAATGGCGGCGGGTCCTCGTTATCCGCGCGCTGTGCAGGGTGATCCTCCTGCCCGGGCATCCGCGCCGAGCCGCCGAGACTGGTCTGGATGAGCTTGAGCGACTGCAGGTAGATGCGGCTCCGGGGCCGGCGCACGATGCGGCTCTCGGCGAGAGCCGCCACGAGCCCCGCCGGCCCCTCGAAGTCGTCGATGCCGCACAGGGCGGTGCCGATGCCGGGGAGCACGTGCGAGTCGCTGCCCGCCGCCGCCGGGATGCGGTAGCGCTGCGCAAAGCGCTCGGCGAGCTCGTTGAAGCCCGGGAAGGCGAGGCGCGAGTTGAAGACCTCGACCACGTCGTTGGCGGCGACGTTGGCGCGCAGGATCTGGGGGCTGGGGATCGTGTGCAGGCGATCGAACGGGTGCGGTACGTAGACGATGCCGCCCTGGTCCTTGATCGCCGCGACCGTGTCGGCGAAGGTCATGCCGCCGGGGATGGTGCGCTCGAGGAAGAGGCCGATGACCTCGCCTTCCGCGGTCTTGACCTCCTCCCCGACGATCACGCGCACGCCGTAGCGGTCGGCGATCTCGCGCGCCTCGAGGCCGCCGGCGGCGCTGTCGTGATCGGTGATGGCGATGACGTCGAGCCCGACCTCGCGGGCGCGCTCGAGGATGTCGGCGACCAGCATCACGCAGTCCTTGCTGTGGTGCGAGTGCACGTGGAAGTCGGCGAACAGCTCGCGCTGCTGGCGGCGGCGGCGCGGC
>CAIWHY010000121.1 GCA_903912585.1 uncultured Thermoleophilia bacterium
GTGCTGGGCGGCGCCGACGACCTCGACGATGCCATGCAGGAAGCCTACGTGAAGGCCTACCGAGGGCTGGCTTCGTTCCGGGGTTCATCCGCGCTCGGCACCTGGCTGCATCGCATCACGTACACGACGTGCCTCAATGAGATCCGCTCCCGCGGCCGGCGCCCCGAGCCGAGCGATGCGGATGTCCTGCGGCCGGTCGAGGCCGGCGCCGATCCGGCCCGAGTGGTCGGCGGCGCCGACGCGTTCGATCGTCTTCTCGCTGCGCTCTCACTCGAGCAGCGCGCCGCCGTCGTACTCGTCGACGCGCAGGGATACGCGTACTCGGAGGCGGCTGCGATCCTCGGCATCCCGCCGGGTACGGTCGCCTCCCGGCTCTCCTCGGCCCACGCGCGTCTGCGCGCGGCACTCGGCATGGAGGACGCATGCGACCGGAACGCCGGCGAAGTGGAGCCCGGGCCATGAACGAGCAAGACGACCAGCGCGATCGCCGGATCGGCCATGCCGTACAGCGGGTGCCGGTGCCTCCTCGCACCGAGGAGTTCATGCCGGCGCTCCTCTCGCGCCTCGACGCCGTGGACGCGGAGGCACGCGGCGCTGCCGAAGCGTCAAGCGGCCACACGACGAGTGACCGAGCGAGCAGCCTGTGGCGCCGCGGCGCGCGGCGGCGCGGGGGTCTCATCGCGGCGGCTGCAGTCGTGGCCGCGCTCGTCCTCGTCCTCATCCTCGCCGGCGTCCCCGGCATGCGGACCACGGAGCCGCCGCCGGCGACCGCCGCGGACCGGCTGGTGGCGGCGATCGACGCCGGCCTCGCCAAAGTGCACACCATGAGCGGCCGCATCGCCTTCGATGCGCCCTACTTGGCCACCGCCTATCCGCCGGCGTGGGCCACATTTGCGGCGACTTCGGCCGGCGACCGCCTGGTCGACGTCCATCACCATGTCGACTGGGCCCGAGCCCGTCGCGCGTACCTGGCACAGGTCGCGAGTCTCAGGAAGGCGAGAGGCGGCTACACTCCCGCCCAGTACAGGAGCCAGATGAAGGGGCTGCGCGTGGCGACGGCCGTGGCGACGCGCAGCGTGTGGCTCACGACCAGCAGCGACCACGCCTCGAGCCTCGCGTTCTTCTCTGCCGATCCACTGACGCGGCGGCCGGCGCGCGCGAGCTACTACGACCTGGGCTGGGATCTCGGCCTTGACGGCGTCTCCAAGAGCGGCGAGGCAGGGCGACTCTGGGCCCTGTCCACGCAGCTCCGGTCCGTGCTCTCCGCGAACGCCGGCGTCGCCGTGGGTGGCACGACCTACAAGGGCCGCCCCGCATGGCGCGTCACCGTCGCCGCTGTGAGCGGCACTCCCCTCTGGTACGCGATCGTCGACAAGCAGTACGGCGTCACGCTGGCGGTGCAGTCTCCCTCCAAGGCCCCCGCCAGTCTCATCGCCTTCCACGTGACGGATCTACGCGTCAACGAGCCGCTGCCCGCGGCGACCTTCGCGATCCGACCCAGCTACGAGACCTCGCTGCGCCTGAGCGTGCGCACCCGGGAGGCCGTCGCCGTGAAGAAGACCGATCTGGCGGCGGGGGAGCCGGCGGTGCACTACTACCCCCCGAACGCGAGGGGTCTTGCCCAGAGCCGGGCCGACCTCGCACCGACCACCGTGCCGCGTGGCTATCGGCTCGCCGAGATCGCACGGCACACTCAGGCGACGCCGGCCGTTCTCGTCTATCGTCGCGGCATGAGCGCGTTCGCCGTGGACTCAGGCCCGCGCATTCCCGGCGCCCGTGTCCTGCCCGCCGGGTCCGCGCTCGCGGGCGGTATCACCGCGTTCGACCGGAGCACGTGGCCGGAGTTGTGGGGCTTTGACGAGTTCACGAGGATCCAGGGCGGCGCACTGAACGGCGCGCCGGCGATGCTCTACGCCGGAGTCGGCGCGCCGGCGTCGCTCTACGCCTGGACCGACTCGCAAGAGGCAACCGTCCACGGCAATCTCACGAGGTCCGAGCTGCTCACGGTGGCTGGATCGCTGCGGGCTTTGCGGAGAGGCGTCCCCTCGGGCTCGTCCGCTGGCCTGCTGTCGACCGCCGCCTTGATGCTCGCGCTCCTCGCGGCTGCGGTGACGGCCGGCGCGTGGGTCCTCGCTCGACGGCGGGCCGATCCGCACGCGGCGCCGTCGCTCGGAGTGCTGGCGTGGCCGCTCATCGGGATCGCCCTAGTGATCGCCGGGGCGTTCATGACGTGGCACGCCCTTCTCCACAACGGACCCGCCTTCCACATGAGCGGCTGGGATGAGCCTCTCGGCCGAGGCGTCGCGGCTCTGGCGATCGCCGCGGTCTGCGCCGCCGCCTGGTGGCTCCGCGCAGGTCCTCCCGCTCGCGTCTGGCTCAAGACGCTGGCCCAGGTGCTTGCAGCCGTAGCGCTGGCGGGCGCGGTGCTGGCGCTCGTGTACCTGCCGCCGACGGCTCGCTTCGTCATGCCGGTGACGACGACCAACGCGCAGAGCGGCAACGCCGCCGACGAGAGCCTCCTGCTGCGCATCGTGGACAGCCAGTTCGCTCCTTCGGCGAGCACCGGACTGTACATCTCGCTTCTCGGAACGCTCGTCCTCCTGGTCGGCGTGCTGATGATGACGCGCCGGCTGGGGCGCGAGATCGTGAAGGTCGCTCCCGTCGCGTCGCCGGATCGAGCCGCATCCACCTAGTCGGCCTGCCCCCCAGCCAGCCGGCCACCCACGCTTTACACAGCCCTGACACTCGGCCGGACCTCGCCTGACCCTCGCTCTCCAGACTGCTCCTCGAAGGCGGTCCAGGGAGGCCCTGATGAGAGTGACGATCGTACCGGCTCGCACCCGCGAGCGGCTTGATAGCATTCGA
>CAIWHY010000122.1 GCA_903912585.1 uncultured Thermoleophilia bacterium
CCACGAACTCGATGTCGGCCTGCTGACGGAGCGCCGCGCGGATCACGAGACGGCCGATCCTGCCGAAACCGTTGACGCCTACTCGCACTGCCATTTCATCCTCCAGATCGTTTGCTTCGGTACCCTACCAGAGCCGCGCACGGCGCGCGGACGCGGCCGTCGGCGCCCTAGTCCTCCGCCGGCGGCTCGGGCTGCGACGTCGTGGGGATGCGGCCCAGGAAGATGTTGCCGGTGCGCCCGTCGATGGAGAGCCACTCGCCGGTGCGAAGGTCGTGCCCCGCGAGGCGCGCCGACCCGCGGCTCTCCATGACCTCGAGGTCGCGGCAGTCGACCACGGCGGTCTTGCCGAGGCGTTTTGCCGTGACGGCGGCGTGCGACGTGGCGCCGCCGCGCGCCGTGAGGATGCCGCTGACGCGCGTGATCATGGCGATGTCCTCGGGGACCGTGTCGGGCCGCAGCAGGACGATGTTGTCGTCGGGCGCCTCCGCCTCGATGGCGCCGATCTGCTCGGCGCTCACCGCGATGCGCCCCGAGTAGGCGCCGCCGGCGACGCCCATGCCGACCCCCGCCGGCGGCCCGTAGTTCGGCGACGAGGTGTCGAAGTAGGCGGCATCGCCGGCCTGCTCCTGGACGACGGCGCGCTTCTGCAGCACGTACAGATCGGCGGGGGCCGGCGACTCGAACGTGAACTCGATCTCCTGCGGGTCGAACTCGTGCTCGCCGACGAGCTCGCGCGCGACCGCGAGCAGCTCGGCGTAGATGCCCGGGTAGTCCTTCTCGAGCGAGTCGGCCGTGCCCTTGTAGGTCGCACCACCGAGCCGCTGGGCCTCGGAGATCGGCAGCGGGAAGACGAGGCCGCCGACGAGGTCCTCGCCCTGGCTGCAGACGGTGAAGTCGCCGAACAGGCGCACCTGGCGGCTGTATGGCTCCAGCGGGTTGTGCGTGAATGTGACGCCGGAGCCCGACTCGTGGTTCAGGTTGCCGAAGACCATGCGCTGCACCACGACAGCGGTGCCCCACTCCTCGGCCATGCCGAGATACTGGCGGTAGAGGCGCGCGTGCGCGGAATCCCACGACTCCAGCACCTTCCAGATGCAGGCGACGACCTGGTCGAACGGGTCGTCGACGAACTCCACGCCCTCCTCGCGCGCACGCGTTTTGTAGGCGAGCGCGAGCTCGCGCATCTGCGGGATGTCGAAGTCGAGCTTCTGCTCGACGCCGTAGCGTGCCTTGAACCCGGACATGATCTCGTCGAAGACGTCCCGGTCGATGCCGTCCGACATCGCCCAGGACTGGAGGAAGCGGCGGTAGCTGTCCCACGACGCCCAGCCGAGGCGCGCCTCGCCGGCGAGCGCATCGGCGAGCTCCTCGTTGAGGCCGACGTCGACGAAGGTGGACATGAGGCCGGGCATCGACATCGCGGCGCCCGAGCGGATGGAGAGCAGGAGGGCGCGGTCCGGGTCGCCGAGGCGCATGCCGGTCCGCCGCTCCAGCTGGCCGAGGGCGTCGCGGATGCGCGCGATGGTGTCGTCGTAGAGCGGCCGGTAGGACATCGCCGGCCGGGCGCCGTGCAGCTCCGTACTGAGCACGAAGCCCTCGGGCACGTTGTGCCCGTAGGACGCCATCTGCTTGAGGCCGAGGCCCTTGAAGCCCAGCGTCATCTGGTCGTCGGTCAGCGGCCGCGGCTTGTGCAGCGGGGACACGAGGCGCTCGGGGTCGTAGTTCATCATCCGCGTGAGCGCCTGGCTGCTCAGGCGGCCGTTGAGCGTCGCGATGCGGCGGAGAGCCGCCGCGACGTAGCGGTCGAGCGCCTGCATGCCGAGCGCCGAGACGAGGACCTCGCGCAGGACCATCTCGGCGACCGCGTCCACCGACATGCCGCGGGCCTCGCACTGGCGCGGGTCGTGGATGAGGACGGTGTGCAGCACCTGGTCGTGGCTGAGGACCGACGTCGTCGAGAGCTCGGTCACGCTGTTCACCAGGAACTGGAACACGTTCTGGTACTGGTGGAAGGTGAAGTTGTGCTTGCTGAAGCTGGCCTTGAGCATTGCGAGGTTGGCCTCGAGGGCGCGCGAGTCGACGCCGTCGGCGGCGAGTGCGCGCTCGAAGCGCACGATGGCGTTCGCCATGCGGCGCAGCGAGGCGCGCGTCACGTAGGGCTCGATGCCCTCCTCGACGAGGTCGTCGAGCAGCCGCCCGACGAGCGTCTCGACGCGGAACGAGAGGCCGAGTGCGTCGAACTTGGGCTCGCTGTAGTTGCCGTAGATGGAGGGGATGCCGGCGGCGATGTGGCGCTTCTGGTAGATGTTCTCCGTCGCCACCGACGGCGCCGGCGCGAGCACGATCGCCTTGAGTTCCTCGAGCACCGTGAGCGCGGCGTCGAGCAGGCGGTCGCGCGCCGCGGCCGACGTGCGCCGCCGCCACGCCTCCACGGCGCGCTCGAAGCGCCGGCGCGTGGGCGGCTTGATCTGCAGGCCGTGGCCGACGGCCGCGCCGACGTCGCCGGCCGAGAGCGAGTACTTGAGGGTGACGAGCTGGTAGGTGCGCAGGAGCAGCGCCACGCGGCGCCTGTCTGTCTCACCCGGCGCCGCCCCCCCGTTCCTCGTGTCCGCGGCGGGAGCCGGGAGCCGGGCGAGCTCGGCCTCGAGCGCCTCCGGCGTCGTGGCCAGAAGCCGGTCGAGCAGG
>CAIWHY010000123.1 GCA_903912585.1 uncultured Thermoleophilia bacterium
CCATCAGGCCCCGCCGGCCGGTCCCGTTCCCCGGCGTTTCGGGGTAGCATGGGGACCCGTTTCCCGTGCCGGTGTGGCGGAACTGGTAGACGCGCTCGACTCAAAATCGGGTGCCCCGAAAGGGCGTGTGGGTTCAAATCCCACCTCCGGCACCACTTCCTCGTCGGCCCCCTGCGCGCGTCACGCGCGCCCCGCGTCTGGTACCATTACGGTCCCGCCCGCAGCTAGCGGCGAGTCGAGTCCGTCCGCCCGCTAACGGGCGAGCGGTCGCAGGAGAGGAGCACGACGCATGCCGGTGCGGCTCTTGGGGCTCAACTGCAGCCCACGCGACAACAGCAACAGCAGCATCATGCTCGAGACGGCGTTCGAGAAGCTCGACGCCGTCTATCCGGGCGCGACCGAGCACGAGACCATCCACCTGCGCGACCTTCACATCGAGCCCTGCAAGGCCTGCAACGTGTGCGGCAAGACCAAGGCGGGCAAGTACATCCCCTGCGTGCGCGTGGACGAGGACGACGTCCAGCAGGTGCTGGACGCCATGGTCGCCGCCGACGGCATCCTGGTCGCGACGCCGGTCTACTTCGGGCTGCCCAGCGACCTCTTCGTCAAGTTCATCATGCGCACGCGGCCGCTGCGCCACCAGGATTTCAGGCTCGCCAACCGTCCCGTCGGCGTGCTCGCCACGGCCGGCCGGCGGTCGGGCGGAGCCGAGACCGCCATCCTCGCCACCTGGCTGCCCTTCGTGCGCAACGGCTGCCTCGTGGTCGGCAACGGCGACGCCACCTGCCAGTTCGGCGCCTACGGCTGGGCCGGCGGGCGCGGGCAGATCCTCACCGACGAGTGGGGTCTCGAGCAGGCCTTCCAGACGGCCGAGCGCGTGTACACGCTCGCCAAGGTGATCAAGGCGGGCGCCGAGGCCACCGGCTTCGTGAGCCCCATGAAGTTCTCGTACACGTCCGGGACGCGGTAGCGGGCACAGCCGCCGCGTCGATCTGCGGAGCAGCAAAGGACAGCCATGAGCGACGCCGAGACCATCCTCGAGTTCATCCGCGAAGAAGCCGATCTGGAGCCCGACGAGGTCGACGCCGACACGTCGCTCTTCCGCGACCAGCTCCTCGACTCCATGAACCTGACGGCGCTGATCGCCTTCCTCGAGGAGACCTTCTCGATCAGGGTCAAGCCGATGGACATCGTCTTCGAGAACCTCGACACGGTGAGCCACCAGTTGGCGTACATCGCGCGCAAGAAGGCGGCAGGTGCCTGACGCGGGCGGCGGGATCGCCCCGGCGCCGGACTCCGCTCACGGGAGCGGCGCGGCGCCTGCGGGAGAGGCGTCGCCGGCCCCCGACGCGCCGCACGTCAGCCGCGCCTCGTGGCTCTACTACGGGCTCGGCCTGAGCCTGCAGACCGTGCTCTGGGCGCTGCTCTTCCTGGCGATCTTCATCGCGGTCATGGTCGGCGGCAGGCTCACCGAGTTCCGCTACGTGGGCTTCTGACGACCGTCACGATCGCGTGAACGCTGCCGAACTCATGACCGACGCCGTGGCGCGCCTGCGGCGCTGGGCCGCGGAACGTCCGGACGCCGTCCTGCTGCTGACGCGCGGCCGCCGCCACTGCCTGTGCAGCTCCCCCACGCGTCCCACCTCCCCTGCACCAGCCCCGCGTGCGCGCACCGTGCGCGCGTGCTGCGTGCTCGAAAGCGGCGGCTGGAGGGCGAGGCGGAGGCGCTTGCGGGCGTCACGGAGCGCCTCACAGCCGCACTGCACCTTCGCGAGGGTGAACTAGAGGATGCTGCAGCCGCCAACAGCGCC
>CAIWHY010000124.1 GCA_903912585.1 uncultured Thermoleophilia bacterium
AGGCCTCGGAGTCGCGCTCGTTCTGGTCGGCGTAGGCCACCGAGAACTCGACGCTCGCGCGGTCGAAGGCGTCGCCCTTGCCGAGGTACGCGGCGATCGCCACCCGGTCGCCGAGGCGCGCGTGCGCCCGCGCCAGCGTCGCGCCGCACAGCCGGGCGTACAGCGTCGCGCCGGGCACCCGGAAGCTGCCTACATCGACGCTGCCCTTCCAGTCGTGGAGCTGGCGCACGTAGTAGCAGCGCGTATGGCCTTCGAGGCCCTTGAAGCGCAGCCAGCCGAGGAAGATGTCGCTCGCCGCCTGCATCAGGCGCTGACCCTCCACGACGCGCTGGCCGTGGTTGGCGTACTCGCTCTTGCCGACGAAGCGCTCGAGGACTGATGGCTGCGCCTCCTTGGCCTGCAGGAACAGCGGCGCTTGCCGCTGCCGGCCCTCGAAGAGGAAGATCCAGGCGCGCGTGCCGACGCTGCCCACGCCGACGACCTTGCGTGCCGTGTCGAGGTAGCGGTACTGCTCCATCGGATGATGCCGCACGGCAAGGGAATGGCGGTAGGCCTGGATCAGCGAGAGCATCCACTCCTCGGTCTCCTCGCGCGCGGTGCCGGGGGCCACGAGATCGTCGAGCGGCACGATCAGCGGCGGGTCGGCGGCGATGCGCAGCTCGCCGTCGACCTCGTGCGCCAGCCGCGTGAGCGAACGCGCGTGGACACGCGAACGGGCTTTGGCCATGAGCTGCTCCGCGTCCTCGGCCTCGCCTTTGCCGAGGCGCTTCGTCTCGACCTCACGGCCGATCCAGGCGAGTACGTCGTCGGCCGTGAGCTGCGCGTACCAGGCGTCGAGCGCGGTCATCCGCGACGCCCGGCGCATCGCGTCGCGGTACTCGCGCACGCCGGCTGCGACGATGTCGCGCCGGTCGGCCGGCGAGAAGCCCAGGTCCCGGCCGGCGATCTCGAAGCTCGCCGCGAGGCGCTTGACGTCCCACTCCCACGGGCCCGGCAGCGTCTCGTCGAAGTCGTTGATGTCGAAGAGCATCTGGCGCTCGGGAGAGGCGAAGAGGCCGAAGTTGAGCAGGTGCGCGTCGCCGCAGAGTTGCACGTCGAAGCCGCTGGCCGGGCTCCCGGCCAGGTCCGAGGCCATGATGAACGCGGCGCCGCGGTAGAAGGTGGCCGGCGAGGCGAGCATCCTACCGTGCCGGATCGGCACGAGCTCCGGCACGCGGCTGCGCGCCTGTTCCTCGAGCAGGGTGACGGGGTCCGGCCGGCCGGCGGCCGGGCGCCAGGCCGCGTGACTGGACCGGGGCGTGTCCAGCCGCGCGGCTTTGCCCCTTGCGGTCCACGCCTCCGGCGGGACGAGCTCGGACTCCCGCACCGACGCGGGAGTCCTCCTCGCGGCGGACCTCCTCGCGGCGCCGGTCTTCGCAGCTGTCGCCTTGGCGGTCGGACTCATCTGGGGCCCCTCCTCCGGCTCGACGTCACGAGGCGACTCATACCCCCCGGCCCCGCTTGAGCAACGTCAAGACTGGCGGCGTTCGGGCGGTGGTACCATCTCGTCAGAAGCTAATCCCAACCTCTGGAGTCGGGTATGAACGCCACGCCGCCCACATCGACCACGCCGAGCATCACCCCAAAGACGACGGTGGGGACGCTCCTCAAGGAGTACCCCTTCCTGCTGCAGTTCCTCGCCGGCTACCACCCCGAGTTCGGCAAGCTGACCAACCCGGTGCTGCGCCGCACCATGGGCCGCATGGCGACCCTCGAGAAGGCGGCGCAGATGGCCAGCGTGCCGCTCAACCAGCTGATGAGCGACGTCGCCGGCGAGATCGAGGCGCAGACCGGCGCGCGGCCGCCGGTCGCCGACACCGCCGCGGCGGGCGGCATCGACCCGGCCCGCCTCGAGGCGCTCAAGCAGATCATCCGCGACCTGCACGCCGGCCATCCCATGGACGAGCTCACGGCGCGCTTCGGCGAGCTCATCGAGGACATCGAGGCCGGCGAGATCGCGGCCATGGAGCAGCGCCTCATCGAGGAGGGCATGCCCGAGAGCGAGGTCAAGCGGCTCTGCGACGTGCACGTGCAGGTGTTCGCCGGGGCGCTCGACGCGCACGACGCGGTGAGCGCGCCCGAGGGTCACCCGATCGACACCTTCCAGCGCGAGAACCGCGCGCTGCTGCAGGTGACGACCTCGCTGCGCAAAGTCGCCGGGGCGATCCGCGAGGCCGATGACCAGGACGAGACCTGGACGCGCCTCGGACCCACGATGATGCACACGCTCGCGCGCTTCGGCGAGGCGGAGCGCCACTACCTGCGCAAGGAGCACCAGCTGTTCCCGCTCCTCGAGAGGCACGGCATCGAGGGCCCGAGCAAAGTGATGTGGGCGCTGCACGACGACGTGCGCGCTCTCCTGAAGGAGACCAACGCGGCCCTGGCGCGCGACGACGCCGAGCAGACGGCGCGCGGCGCCGAGCAACTCGCGCAGACCGCAGAGGACATGGTGACCAAGGAGGAGAAGGTCCTCTTCCCCATGGCGCTCGAGACGCTGAGCGACGCCGAGTGGGCCGAGATCCGCGCCGAAGAAGGGGAGATCGGCTACGCCTTCGTGACCGGCGTGGCGCCCTGGCCGGCGCAGGCGTCGGGCGTCGGCCCGGACGCGGCGCC
>CAIWHY010000125.1 GCA_903912585.1 uncultured Thermoleophilia bacterium
CGATGCAGGGCTCCCGGACTCCGCCGGCGACGCGCGAGGTGGTGCCGGCCGCTCCGCCACTTCCCTCGCCACCGGCAGCCGCGTCATCGGTTCCGGCGCCGGCGGCCGCTCCGGCGACCGGCCGCTCCGCGACGAACGGCACCGCGAGCAGCCGGCGAAGGGTGGTCACGCACACCTCTCCGCCGACCTGCGCGATGACCTCCGGGTCGCCGAACTCGGCCAGCGCCTGCAGGCACATGCCGCAAGGCAGGCAGTCGCGGCCGCCGGAGGCGGCGACGGCGACGTAGCGCAGCCGGCGCTCCCCGAACGCCACGAGCGCGGCGAGCGCGGCGCGCTCCGCGCACAGTCCCGCCGGGTACGAGGCGTTCTCCACGTTCACGCCGTGGTGGCTGCGGCCCGACGGGCCGACGACCACGGCGCCCACGGCGAAGCCGGAGTAGGGCGCGTAGGCCCGCGCCGTGAGCGAGAGCGCCTCCTGGTACAGGAGCCGTTCGCCGAGGTCCGGGGCGCGCTTCACACTGGATACCAGAGTCGGAAGATGACGACCGCGACGACGATGCCGAGCGCGGCACCGACCGCGACCTCGAGGATGCTGTGGATGCCGGCCTGCACGCGGCTCTGGGCGACGAGCACGGCCAGTACCAGCGTGATCGCCGAGATCGGCAGAGCGTAGCCGGTGTTGCCGGCCACGAACGTGACGCCGACCCAGGAGGCGAAGGCAACGGCGGCGTGCGCCGACGGCAGGCCGCCGCGGAACGGCGTGCCGCGGTGCGTGATCGCCTTCACGCTGATCGCCACGAGGATGACGATGACCAGGGCGATGACGGTCACGTCGATGGGCGAGCCGCGCAGCTTGGTGAGCACCGTGTAGGGCACGCTCGTGATCTTGTCGTAGAACACCAGATAGGCGACCGCGAGCGCGTTGACGGCGGCAATGAGTACGGCGCCGGCGGACACGTCCTTGGCGATCCTCGCGCGAGGATCGTCCTCGTCGGTCACGAGGTCGACGACGCGCTCTATCGCCGTGTTGAACATCTCCGTGATGAGCACGAACGAGATCGCCACGAGGAGCGCGATCACCTCGACGCGCGTCAGCGCGAAGAACAGGCTGGCGAGCAGCACGAGGCCGGCGACGGCGAAGTGGATCCACATGTTGCGCTCGTAGCTGAGCGCGTGGACGATGCCCGAGAACGCGTAGTTGAAGCTCTCGAGGATGTTACCGCGACGCTGGGACAAGGAGCCCCTCCCAGGCCACGAGCTCGAGGACCTCGGCTTGGCGCAGAGCCATCTCGCCGGCGTCGACCTCGTGGTCGTAGCCGAGCAGGTGCAGCGTGCCGTGCGTCAGCAGGACGGCCAGTTCGAATGCCGGCGGCAGGGAATCGGCGTGCGCCTGGCGCAGCGCCTGGCGCGCGCAGACGACGACGTCGCCGAGGAGGCGTGGCGGCGCAGGCGGCGCGGCTTCGTCCGCCGCCTCGGAGGCGCGGCGGTCGTCGGCGGCCGCGCCGCCGGGCTCCCGGCCGCCCGCCCCGGCCAGATCATCGTCCGCGTCCTCGAGCGGGAACGAGAGTACGTCGGTAGTCTCGTCCTTGGCGCGATGGTCGCGGTTGAGGGCGCGGATGCGCCGCTCGCCGACGAAGAGCACCGAGACTTCCGCGTCGCAGACCTCCTCGGCCTCGAGCACGCGCGCCACCAGCTGGGCGACCGCTTCGCGGTCGAGCGCCACGCGCGTGCCGTTGACCACCTCGACGAGGTTCACGAGGCTTCCTCCCCGCGGCGCTCCCGGGCCGCCAGCCGCTGCGCTTTGGCGGCCTCCGCCCGATCGCCGTGGTCCTTGTAGGCGTTCACGATGCGCTGCACGAGCTTGTGACGCACGACGTCGTGCCCGTCGAACTGCACGATGTCGATGTCGTCGATCTCCTCCAGCACGTCCGTGACCGTCACCAGTCCCGAGACGCGGCTGTGCGGCAGGTCGATCTGCGTGACGTCGCCGGTGACGACCATCTTGGAGCCGAAGCCGAGGCGCGTGAGGAACATCTTCATCTGCTCGGGCGAGGTGTTCTGGGCCTCGTCCAGGATGATCAGCGAATCGTTGAGGGTGCGGCCGCGCATGTAGGCGAGAGGAGCCACCTCGATAGTGCCGCGCTGCAAGTGATCGGTCAGCCGCTCGCTATCCATCATGTCGTAGAGAGCGTCAAAGAGCGGCCGCAGATAAGGATCGACCTTCTCCATCAATCCTCCGGGCAGGAAGCCCGGTTTCTCGCCG
>CAIWHY010000126.1 GCA_903912585.1 uncultured Thermoleophilia bacterium
GCTCGTCGTGGGCCGGCACCGCCATGATGGCGCCGGTGCCGTAGCCCATGAGCACGTAGTCGCTGATCCAGATCGGGATCTGCGCGCCGTTGACCGGGTTCACAGCGTAGGCGCCGAGGAACACGCCGGTCTTCTCCTTCTCGGTGCTGAGGCGCTCGATCTCGCTCTGGCGGCGCGCCACGTCCTGATACGCCTTGACCGCCTCGCGGTGCTCGTCGCCGGTGAGTTCCTCGACGAGCGGGTGCTCCGGCGCCAGGACCATGTAGGTGGCGCCGAACAGCGTGTCCGGCCGGGTCGTGAACACGGTGAGCGCGTCGTCCCGCCCCGGCAGCGCGAAGTCCACCTCGGCGCCCTCACTGCGCCCGATCCAGTTGGCCTGCATCAGCTTGATCTTCTCGGGCCAGTCGATGGGCCCGAGGTCGTCGAGCAGGCGCTGCGCGTAGTCGGTGATGCGGAAGAACCACTGCGTGAGGTCCTTCTTGGTCACCTCGCTGCCGCAGCGCCAGCACCTGCCCTGCTCGACCTGCTCGTTGGCGAGGATCGTCTTGCAGCTCGGGCACCACCACTGCCGGCCGGTGCCGCGGTAGGCGAGGCCACGCTCGTGCAGGAGCAGGAAGAACCACTGCGTCCAGCGGTAGTAGTCGGGGTTGCAGCTGGCGAGCTCGCGCGACCAGTCGTAGGAGAGCCCGATGAGGTCCATCTGGCGGTGATAGTTGGCGATGTTGCGCTGGGTGGTCTCGCGCGGGTGCACGCCCATCTTGATGGCGTAGTTCTCCGCCGGCAGCCCGAAGGCGTCCCAGCCCATCGGGTGCAGCACGTTGCGGCCCTTCATGCGCTCGTAGCGCGACACTGCGTCCGTGGGGACGTAATTGCGGCAGTGACCGACCGAGAGCCCATCGCCCGAGGGGTACGGGAAGAAGTCGAGGCAGTAGAACTTGGGCTTGTCGGAGGTGTCCGGCGTCCGGTAGGCGTCGGTCTCCTTCCACAGGCGCTGCCACTTGGCCTCGACAGCGTGGGGGTCGTAGCGTCGGTCCATGCGTTCCTCTCTCGCGGCCATCTGCGGCGCCGGCGGCCGGAGGACCGCTGGCTGCGGAGCCCGCCGCCGCAGGCGCGCGGGCGTCCAGCGCTAGATTGTACATGAGCCTCGCGCAGGCTCGCGGCTGCCGGCGTCCGCCGGCCGCTCGCCGGCGTCCGCCGCGAGATGCTCTCGGCCAGGCTCCGCAAGTTGCGAGCCCCCGGCGGGCTGGGTATACTTCTGTGCCTGCTGGCCTAGCCGGCAGGCCTTCAGTGGGGGTATAGCTCAGCTGGGAGAGCGTCTGGCTGGCAGCCAGAAGGTCAGCGGTTCGAGCCCGCTTACCTCCACCATCTTCTTCTCTTCGATCATCTCGGGCCGCTTTGCTTTGCCGTCACCCCGCTACTCCACGCGAGTTCGGATACACTCCCAGGCCGTGAGCACGCCACCCACACCGACCTCTGCGACGGCCGCTCTCGGCCCGGAGCCTGTGCCGGGCGCGCCCGCGGCCTCCCGCCCGCGCGCCTTGACCGCGCTCGTCTTTTTCGCCGGCATCGGCTCGATGGCCACCGAGATCTGCGCCTCACGCCTGCTCGCGCCCTACTACGGCTCCTCGACCGCCGTGTGGGCCAACATCATCGGGCTCATCCTCGTGTCGCTGTCGCTCGGCTACTGGCTCGGGGGCCGGCTCGCCGACCGCCATCCGTCGCCGGTCTGGCTGGCGACGATAGTCCTCAGCGCGGCCGCGCTGATCGCCGCGATCCCCTTCGTCGCGCGGCCGTTCCTCGACCTCTCGGTGCGCGGCATCGACACGATCTCCGTGGGCGCCGTCGTGGGCTCGTTCGCCGCGTCGCTGGCGCTGTTCGCGCCGCCGGTGATCCTGCTCGGGATGGTCACGCCGTTCGCGGTGCGCCTCGCGGCTACCCGGGTCGAAGACGCCGGCCGCACCGCCGGGCGCATCTTCGCCTTATCCACGGCCGGCAGCATCGTCGGCACGTTCCTGCCGGCCCTCATCACCATCCCGCTGATCGGCACGCAGCGCACGCTGCTCTGCGCGGCGGCCGTGATCGCCCTTGCCGCGCTCCCGCTGCTGCGCGGGCGCCAGCTGGTGCCCGGCATCGCCGTCGCCGCGCTGATCGGCGCGCTGCTGGCCTTGCCGCCCGGCGTGATCAAGCCCCAAGCCGGGCTGCTCTACGAACGCGAGTCGCGCTACCAGTTCATCCAGGTCGTACAGCAAGGTCCCGAGCGGCAGCTCTACCTCAACGAGGGCTACGCGATCCACTCCGTCTGGCGCGCCGGCACGGTGCTCACCGGCGGCGAGTGGGACATGTTCCTCACCGCTCCGCCGCTGCTCGGCCGCCCGGTCCGGCGTGTTGCCATCCTCGGCAACGCCGGCGGCACGACGGCACGCGCCTATGGCGTGTACTACCCGCAGGCGCGCATCGACGGCGTCGAGATCGACCCGGCGGTCACCGCCGCCGGGCGCCGCTACTTCGGCCTCGGCGACAACCCGAGCCTCACCGTCTTCGCCGCCGACGCGCGGCCCTTCCTGGCGTCCACCGGCGCGAAGTACGACCTCATCCTCATCGACGCCTACCGCCAGCCCTACGTGCCGTTCTACCTGGCGACGCGCGAGTTCTTCCGCCTCGTGCGCAGCCGCCTGGCGCCGGGCGGCATCGTCGCGCTCAACGTCTCCACCGTCCCGGAGGACCACCGCCTCGCCACGGCGATCGCCGGCACCTTGGCTACCGAGTTCCCTCAGGTAGTCACCTGGCAGGCGCTCACGTTCAACCAGTTCGTCGTCGGGCTCACGGCGGCGCAGCCTCCCGCGACACTACGGGCGCGCCTGGCGACCGCGCCGCCCGCTCTCCTGCCCGACGCGGCGCTGTTCGCCCGCGACCTGCGCCCGGCGGTCCCAGCCCAGACTCCATGGACCGACGACCGCGCTCCTGTCGAGTGGGTGACCGACCGCATGATCGCCGCCTATGCACTACGCGGGGCGGCGACCCCCGAGACGCTGCTCCCCACCGCCCCGCGCTGACCGCTCTCCCCGCGCCGCGCTGAGTGCGCTCCCGCCCCGGCCGGCCGCGGCCCCGCGGGCTCGCCCCGAACCCGCCGCGAGCCTCGTGAGCCCTGCTTCCGGGTTTAGCGGCTCGAGGCTCAGGAAAGTATCGGTTCACATGCACCGGGGGGTCCAGAGCGGTCAGCCGCGCCCCCTGCCGCGCAAAGGGGAGGAGGCGTGTATGGAGGAGAGGCCCCAGTTCCGCGTCGAGTACCTGACGCCCTCCGCTGAAGTCGGCGTCGTCGTCCTCGAGGGCGAGATCGACATCTACTCCGCGCCGCAGTTCAAGGAAGTCCTGCTCAACGGCATCGAAGGCGGCGCGAGGCGGGTGATCGTCGACCTCTCGGACGTCACGTTCATCGATTCCACGGCGCTAGGCGTGCTCGTGAGCGGCGCCAAGCGCGTGCGGCCGCGCAACGGCAATCTCGACATAGTCTGCACAGACGAGAACATCATCCGGATCTTCGAGATCACCGGCCTCGACAGGATCTTCGGTATCTACGCCACCCGCGTCGAGGCCGTCAAAGCGGCGGGGCCCTGAGTCTGAGCGCCCCGCCCGGGCACACTCCTCCCGGCAGACGAGAGCTTGGCTGAAGAGATGTTGAAGACAAAGACATATGGCATCGGTCGGATCTGCGTCGTCGAAGGCTGCGGCACGAGATTGTCGGCGTACAACCCGTCGAGCGTCTGTGCGCTGCACGGAGGCGAGTGGCGGGACGACTTCCATCGCGGCAGTCGCAAGTCCAGCGAGCGCGAAGAGATCGCGAGGCGCTGCGCCTTCGACCCGTGCGGCCGGGAGTTCGCGACGACGAACCCGGCCAAGAAGTACTGCAGCGACGCCTGCCGCATGAAGGCCTTCCAGGCGCGGGTCATGGCGGCCCGTCACCCGAACGAAGCGGAAGGCATCCGCCGCGCCAGCTGACGCGCCGCGCTTGCCGCGGGTCGCCCGGCAGGCCACTCGCAGGCTACTACGAGGCGTCTGAGCGAGCCGTCCTGAACGCGGGCGGTATCACGGGCAGCGACCCCCTCACCAGCGCGCCGACCGCCTCCTCCACCGACTCGTACACGGGGACGATGTTGTGCAGCCCCACGAGGGCCACGACGCGCCTCACCTGGCCGTGAGGGCGGGCCAGCACCAGTTCCTTGCGCTTGGCACGCTGGTCGCCCACCAGCCGTATCAGGAAGGCGACGAAGCTGGAGTCCACGAAGGTGGTCCGCTCGAGGTCGATGACAAGGTGCTGCTGGTGATAGAGCGGACCCAGCCGGCGGCGCAGGAAGCGATCGATCTCGGGCACGGTGTCGAGGTCGAACTCGCCCCTGAGCTGCAGGACCGGCGGCTCCGATCCGGAGGGCGCCGGCGCGAGGAGCCGAAGGCGGGCGCCGCGCTCGCCGCCGCCCGCGCGCGAAGAAGGGGTCTTGCTGCTCGTCATCTACGTCCCTCCGGGTTGCGACACACGACGGGCGTGTGACTCGACCACGGGATCCGATCCGGCCGACCGCCCCCGGGGCCGGAGGCGCAGGGGCGACGTTAGGACGCCGTGTGCAGCTTGTAAAGAGGATCCACGGAAGTATTGGCAGGTTCCGGGGTGACTCTCTCGGGGAACCTGAGTCCCGCGCCCATCTCCTCAGCCCATCCTTGAATGAGGCTCAGGTGCGGGCTGAGGGTGCAGTCAGGTCTTCTCGGGGCGAGCCGCGAGCTTGAGCTTGCGGTACTGCGGCTCGCGTTCCTTCAGGATCGTCGTGATCGGGCTGGCGACGAAGATCGACGAGTAGGCGCCGGAGAGGATGCCGACAAGCAGCGCGAAGGCGAAGTCCTTGAGCGTCGCGCCGCCGAAGAGCAGCAGGCAGACGACCGGCAGCAGCGTGATCATCGTCGTGTTGATCGAGCGCGTCAGCGTCTCCCAGATGGAGACGTTGACCATGTCCCCATAGGGGATGCGATTGAGCTTGGGCTGGTTCTCGCGGATACGGTCGAACACGATGACGGTGTCGTAGAGCGAGTACCCC